>NZ_DATFIP010000041.1:0-32675 GCF_035270045.1 Salibaculum sp. | reverse complement strand
AAGACGCGGCGATGCCTCTCCTCCTCCCTGGCATCGCCGCAGCTTCGCCCAAGATCGACGCGGTCGGCCCTCCTCCTCCCTAGGCCGGGCGCGAGACGAAGAAGCGGTGGCGCCCTCCTCCTCCCGGCGTCACCGCTTTTTGCGTCCGAAGGGCGGGATAAAGGGCACTGTCGTGACGGGGCGACCCGCTCCGGGGTCAGTCGAGCCAGTCCACGACGAGGTCCGCGATTTCTTGAGGGGATTCCTCGTGGGCCAGATGGCCGACGCCGGGCACTGTCCTGACCCGGCAATCCGGGATGCGGGCCGCGGCTTGATCGGCCACACGCGGCGGCACCGCCTTGTCCTGCGCGCCCGTGATGAACATGCACTGCGCCCTGATCCGGTCGAGGCGGCCCAGCAAGGGATCGATTTGCCATTGGGCCATCATCTGCAAGGTTGCATCGACATGGTCGCGATCCGCAATCAGCCGCGCATAAAGATCGAGCCCTTCCTGATCGAGCCGTGATCCGGTGCTTTCGATCAGCCGACGCGCGCGGGACGGCCTCGGCCGTCCAAAGGAAAACAGGCTCGCGGTGAGGGGGTTCAGCGCAAGCAGTTTCGCCAGGGCCGGGAAAAGCCAGCCGGCGGTGCCCTCGAAATGCCCAAGTGCCGGATTCAGGCCGATGACACGGGACGGCGAGCGCCCCGCGTTGACCTGGATCTCGCTCAGCCTCAGGGCGATGGCCGCGCCTGCCGAGTGGCCGATCAAGGCCCTTGGCGCCCAGGAATTGGCCGTGCAAAGTGCCGCGATATCCTCGGCCATGGCGTCAAGCCCGCAGCGGCGCAGCGTGCCGGCGCGGGTGAAGCCCTGACCGGGCAGGTCCAGTGCGACGACATGAAAGCGCCCGGCCAGGATTGGCAGCAGGTCACGCCAGCTATGGGTCGATGCTCCCGCGCCATGCAACAGCAGAAGGGTGTCCCCCGTGCCGGACTCCTGCACATGCCACCGGTGCGGCCGCGTGGCGATGCGGCGCGACAGTGCGCTTTTGGGCCAGTCCGGCAGATCGCGCGCCCAATCCATGGATCAGGCACCCCCCAATGCGGTATCGATCGCCCCTGAAAGGCGCTGCGCGTCGGCTCTCGGCAGTGTGATGCAATCGACCGCCAGGTGCCCGGCGAGCGCGGCGGCCTCTCGCCCGGGCCGCGGTGCGGTGTCGATGACGCAGCCCTGGCGGGCCTGCCCACCCAGCAGGGCTGCGGTGCGTTCGGCGTCCCGGCGGGCGGTGTCACGGCCGCTGCTGCCATCAAGCGCGACATTCGCCCGGCCATCGGTCAGCAGGGCGAAGGCCGGGGTCAGGCCCCGGCGGCGCGCCTGTTCGCACAGCGCCGCGGCTTCTTGCAGCCCGGCGGCCAGCGGTGTGCCGCCACCGCCCGGCAGGGCGGCGAGGCGCCGCTTGGCTTGCACCAGCGACCGGGTCGGCGGCAAGAGCGTTTCCGCGCCAGTGCCGCGAAATGCAACCAGTGCAACATGGTCGCGCCGGGAATAGGCCTGCCCCAGCAGCAGTTCGACCGCGCCCTTGGCCTCGGCCAGCCGTGCCATGGCGGCCGAGCCCGAGGCGTCGACTATGAAGATCACCAGTCGGTCCGAGCGGTCCTCGTAGCGGCGCAGGCGGATGTCGGCGGGGTGGATCGTGATCCGGGTGCCCCCGCGTCCGGCACGCAGTCCCTGCCAGGGGGCGGCGGCGCGGAGGGTGGCGATCACGTCGATCCGGGCCCGGCCATCAGGATGACCGGGCCGCGCGGGCAGGGGGCGGCCATGCCGGTTGCCGCGCCGCCGCGCCCCTGCCCCGCCGCCCGAGAGCGCGCCGCGCGCCCTTGTCCTGGCCGCCACGCGGTCCAGCAGTCCGTCGGGCAACAATGCCGCGACCGCATCAATCAGCATCTCGTCGGGCAACTCGGCGCCGGGGTCGGTCACCGTACCGTCTTTTTCCTCCTCGGTGTCCGTGTCGGGCGTGTCCTCTTTGTCGCTGTCCTCCTCGGGGGCTTCGGGCCGCTGTGTTGCGCGTGCGGGGTAGACCAGTTCGGCGGCCTCGGTCACATGCGCTTCGGTGACAATCCCGGCCCCGTCCAGGGCGGCCAGAGCCCGCGCGGCGGCCAGCGCCAGGATCGGTGCGCGCAGGCTGTCGATCCCGAATTGCGCGGCCAGGACGGTCAGGGTGGCAAGGCTGGTCTCGGGCAGGGACAGGGAGGCCCGCCGCGCCCGCGCTGCGTCGATCTCGGCCGGGGCGGGCAGGGTGGCGGCGACCTGCGCCCAGTGCAGCCCGGACAGGTCAAGGTGGAAGGCGAGCCGGTCCAGAAGGCTGTCGGGCGCGGCTTCCTCGGGCTCGGCGCCTTCGTCCAGCATCACCAGCGCATGTCCTTTTCCCGCGTCCAGCAATTGTCCGAGCCGCGCGGCCAGCCCGGCCGAACATCGTTCGGCCATGGGCAGGATCAGCAGGCCGGGCGTCTCGGCCAGCCCGGGGTCGCGCACCATGCGCCCCTCGGCCAGCGAGGCGGCGATATTGAGCCCGCCGAAAAGCTGGGTGTCGCTGATCTCGGGGTGGATGCGACGTTGCGGGCCGGGCAGTTTTGCAAGCGCAGCCTCGGCGGTCTGGCGCACCGGCCCCGCGCGGGCACGCAGGGTCAGCCCGCCCAGGCCGCCCGGGTCGACCGCCAGCGCGGCCATGGCCCGCAGCGTGCGGGTCCAGGCCGGCGGTGCGCTCATCCCAGCACGTCCGAAACCGCGCGCGTCACGCGCGCCGCGGACCCGGCCTCGTCCAACGGATCCCGGCGCAGGCGGTGCCCGAGAGCCAGCGGCGCGATGGTGCGCAACTGGTCGCGGGTGATCGCGGCGGCCCCGTCATGCGCGGCCAGGGCCCGGGCCGCGCGCAGCAAGGTCAGCTCGCCGCGCAGCCCGTCGGTGCCAAGCGCCAGTGACAGGTTGGCGCAGTCGCGCAGGATGTCCTCGGGCGTGGCGACACCCGCCAGCGCGGCGCGGGCGGCGAGGATGCGATCGCGCAGGGCCGCATCCTCGGCCTGCCAGTGCGCCAGGAATGTATCTGTTTCGGTCTCGTAGGCGCTGCGGCGGCGGATCACCTCTACACGGTCCTCGATGGTGTCGGGCGAGGTGACCTCGACCGACAGGCCGAAGCGATCCAGAAGTTGGGGGCGCAGCTCGCCCTCCTCGGGGTTGCCCGAGCCGACCAGCACGAAGCGCGCGGCATGGCGGATCGACAGCCCCTCGCGTTCCACGGCGTTGACGCCCGATTGCGCCACGTCGAGCAGCAGGTCGACGATGTGATCCTCCAGAAGGTTGACCTCGTCGATATAAAGATAGCCGCGGTTCGCACGGGCGAGCAGGCCGGGCTCGAAGGCCTTTTCGCCCTGCGTCAGCGCGCGTTCGATGTCCAGCGCGCCGGTCACGCGGTCCTCTGTCACGCCCAGCGGCAGATCGACCACCGGGGTCGGGCGGTCGATCAGATCGGGGTCTCTGATGTCGGCCCAGTCAGGGCAATCTTCGAGGCGCTCCGAGTTCACCGGGCAACCGCGCACTGCCGTCACGGGGGGCAGAAGGGCGGCCAGCGCGCGCACCGCGGTGGACTTGCCGGTGCCGCGGTCGCCGAAGACCAGCACGCCGCCGATGCCGGGGTCGATGGCGGTCAGCACCATGGCCAGTTTCATCTGGTCCTGGCCGACGATGGCGGAAAAGGGAAAGGGGGTGGTCATGCGGAAAGGTCCAGTTTGTCCAGGGGGTGCGCGCCGTACCAGCTACCTTCGTCGCCGAGGACACGGAAGCGCGCGTAAAGCTCCTCGCGGAACCAGTCGCCCTCGCGCACGGCGCGCACGGCGCGGGCATGGGGGCCGTCGGCACGGGCGAAATCGGCCATGCTCTGCCGGTCGGGCCAGATCGAGAAGGTGACCTGGTGCAGCAGCGGCACCTCGCCGATGCCGATCTTGAAGGCAACGTTGCGGTCGGCACCGATCACCCGGCTGATGTCGGGAACGTGCCGCCAGAAACGCAGCGCCTTGGTCGGGCGCAGGCTGGCGCGGGTCAGGGCGGCCAGAGGTCCCTCGGGCACTGGCCCCTGCGGCGCGAAGGGGGCGACGCCCGACCATTCCCCGCGCGCCGAGACCGGTGCGAGAAAGACGGTCCAGGCCTCATCGGCGCGGGCGCGGTAGCGGCGGAAGATGCCCGCTTCGCGGGTGCGGGCACGAGCGGTGGCCTGGTCGGGCCAGGTGGCCAGGATCGCGTAGACCCCGGTATCGGGCCGGGGGGTGAACCCTTCGCCCGTGCCCGCGCCGCAGAGCTTCCAGAAGCCGAGGTCGGACACACGCGGCAGGGCGAGGCGGGCCAGTCCCATCATGCCAAAGGCCCAGAGGCGTGACAGCCCCGGGGCAAATCGGAAAAAGCTGATGGTGACGGTCTGTATGGCCCGGCTCCTGATCGTGATGCGGCCCGTGTGCCGTTCAATCTGACATGCCGGGCCGCCCGAAGAAAGAGGCATAATGACCGATTGTCAACTAAACTGGACATGTATAGGATTACGGTATGTTGACACGTCTCGATCCCGGCCTGGTTGAAAAGGCAGACACGGCCGTTGCGCCCCGCGCGGTCATTATCGGGGCGGGGCTTGGCGGCCTCGCCTCGGCCATGCGGCTGGGTGCCCGCGGGTATCGCGTCGTGGTGCTGGACAGGCTGGACGGGCCCGGCGGGCGCGGCTCGGCGATCTGGGAAGGTGGCCACAGGTTCGATCTCGGCCCCACCATCGTCACCGTGCCGCAGCTGTTTCGGGGGCTCTGGGCGGCCTGCGGGCGGAACTTCGACGCCGAGGTGGATTTGCGCGCCCTCGACCCATTCTACGAGATTCGCTGGCCCGATGGCAGCACGTTCACCGCGCGCCAGGGCGACGCGGCCATGCGCGCCGAGGTGGCGCGCCTGTCTCCGGCCGATCTGCCCGGCTACGACAAGTTCCTCAAGGACAGCGAACGGCGCTACTGGTTCGGCTTCGAGGATCTGGGTCGCCGGTCCATGCATCGCCTGCCGGACCTGCTGAAGGTCCTGCCGAAATTCGCCTGGCTGCGGGCCGACCGCTCGGTTCACGCCCATGCCGCGCGCCGGGTCAAGGACCCGCGCCTGCGCATGGCGCTGTCCTTTCACCCGCTCTTCATCGGTGGCGATCCGTTCCGTGTGACCTCGATGTATGCGCTGGTCAGCCACCTGGAAAAGGAATTCGGCGTCCACTACGCCATGGGCGGGGTGGCGGCCATCGCGGACGCCATGGTCAAGGTGATCGAGGACCAGGGCGGTCAGGTGATCCAGAACGCCGAGGTCGACGAGATCCTTCTGGATCGTGATCGGGGCAGGGATCGCGCGCGGGGGGTGCGCCTGACGACGAACGAGATCCTGACGGCGGATCTCGTCGTCTCGAACGCCGATGCGGGCCACACTTACGACCGCCTGCTGCGCAACCATCGCAAACGGCGCTGGACCCCGGCCAAGCTCAAGCGGTCGCGTTGGTCCATGGGTCTGTTCGTTTGGTATTTCGGCACGCGCGGCACCCGGGGCATGTGGCCCGAGGCGGGCCATCACACCATCCTGAACGGCCCCCGTTATAGCGGCTTGGTGCGCGACATCTTCCGCAAGGGGCGCCTGGCCGGGGACATGAGCCTTTACCTGCACCGCCCCACCGTGACCGACCCCAGTGCCGCGCCAGAGGGCGACGATACCTTCTACGTGCTCAGCCCCGTGCCCCACCTTGGGCATGATGACCCGGTGGACTGGGCCGCGCAGGCCGAACCCTATCGCGCCAAGGTGCAGGCGGTGCTCGAGGATCAGATCCTGCCGGGGCTGGGCGACCACCTGTCCGCCTCGCGCGTTTTCACCCCCGAGACTTTCCGCGATCGGTACCTCAGCCCGATGGGGTCGGGCTTTTCCATCGAGCCGCGCATCCTGCAAAGCGCATGGTTCAGGCCGCACAATGTCAGCGAAGAGGCCGAGGGGCTTTACCTGGTGGGCGCGGGCACCCATCCCGGCGCGGGGCTGCCCGGCGTGATCTCGAGCGCTGAGGTGCTCGATACCTTGGTCCCCGATCCCGTCCTCGCATCAAGCAAAGCGCCGTAACCATGATCGACCCGCGCGACCTGGCCCATTGCGAAGCGGCGATCCGCCACGGGTCGTGGTCCTTTCACGCGGCCTCGCGGCTGCTGCCCGCCAGTCTGCGCGACCCGGCGCTGGCGCTCTATGCCTTCTGCCGGCTGGCCGACGACGCCGTCGATCTGCAGCCCGAAAAGGCCGAGGCCGTGCTGCGCCTGCATGACCGGCTTGATCTGGTCTATGAGGGCCGTCCGCGCAACGCGCCCGCCGACCGCGCCTTTGCCGCCATCGTGGCCGATCACGACATGCCGCGCGCGTTGCCCGAAGCCCTGCTGGAGGGCCTGGCCTGGGATGCCATGGGCCATCGGCCCGCCACCCTGTCCGAGCTGCGCGCCTATTCGGCGCGGGTGGCCTCTGCGGTGGGGGCCATGATGTGCGTGCTCATGGGCGTGCGCGACCGCGATGCGCTGGCCCGGGCCTGTGACCTGGGCGTGGCGATGCAGCTGACCAACGTCGCCCGCGACGTGGGCGAGGATGCCCGCGAAGGCCGGCTCTACCTTCCGACCGCATGGATGGAAGAGGCCGGACTTGCCCCGGAAGCCTTTCTTGAGGCGCCGCACCCCTCGCCGGTGATCTCGGACCTTGTGCGCCGCCTGCTGGCCGAGGCCAATCGCCTTTACATCCGGTCCGAGGCCGGGATCGGCGCTTTGCCGCTGTCTTGCCGCCCGGGCATTTTCGCCGCGCGCTACATCTATGCCGGGATCGGCACCCAACTGCGCCGCGGGGGCTGCGACCCGGTCTTGGCGCGTGCGCGCACGGGCCGGGGCCGGAAACTGGGCTGGCTGGCGCTGTCCGGCCTGCGTGCCGCGACGAGCGCCGTCACGCCCACCTCGCCGGTGATCTTTGCCCGTCCCCTGCCCGAGACTGCCTTTCTTGTCGAGGCGGCCGCCGATCCCGCCGCCCCGACGCCGGATTGGAGCGAGTCGCTCTATGCCACAATGGCGCAACTCAAGACACGCGATGCCGCCCGCAGCGCGGCGTTGCAGGCCGACGGCGGGCAGGTTAAAGGCTACGCATGATCTGGCTTTATTTCGCGATCTTCCTGGCCGCCTGCCTGGCTGCGGGCAGCACCGGAGGTCTGTTCCCGCCCGGGCGCTGGTACGAGGACCTGGACAAGCCGCCCTGGACGCCGCCCAACTGGCTGTTCCCGGTTGCCTGGGTCACGCTTTACCTGTGCATGGCCACGGCCGGGGCACGTGCCGCTGTCAGCCCCGATAACGGGCTGGCCATGGCGCTGTGGTCGCTGCAGATCGCGCTCAACGGGCTGTGGACGCCGGTTTTCTTCGGGCTGGGCCGCATGCGGCTTGGGCTGTTCGTGCTTTGCGGCCTCTGGGGCGCCGTGGCCGCAGCCATGCTGGCGCTCTGGCAGGTGGATACACTGGCCGGGGTGTTGTTCTTGCCGTATCTCGCCTGGGTGTCGGTGGCCGGGGCGCTGAACTTCTCGGTGCTGCAGCGCAACCCCGAGGTCGCCAAAGCCGGTTAATCGAAGCGCCAGCCTGCGCGCCGGGGCACGCGGACCGCCAGCATGGGCTTGAGCAGTGGCGACCGGAAGCGCCGCAAGTTCAGCGTTTCATGCACCCCCGTGGTTTCCTCACCGTCGATGCGCGTGCGCACCGCGGCACGGGTGTAGAAGGGCGCGTCCAGCATGGATTGCACCTGCTGCGGCTTGTATCCGGTATCCGCGCGGGTTTCGCGGCGCATGGCCCAGAGGCTGCGCCGCAGCGGCGCCTTGGGCGGTGGCACGATGGCGCGGGCCGTTCCTGCCTCGTCGAAGTGGACGCCCACGCCCAGGTTCGTGCCGTCCATGCGGGTGGCATCGTAGAAACAGGTGCTGCCCGTGCCCACCGGGTAGCGCGCCCAAGTCCAGTGACTGAAATCCTGTTCCAGCGCCCGGGTGCCGAAATTGGCGTCGAAATAGCCGTGCCCGTCCCATTGCCAGCCCGGTGCGTCGAGGTCGACACGCACCCGGCTGGTCGGCGCGAAGGGCCGCCAGACATGCGCGCCGTCCGGTGTCAGCGGCAGTTCCACCTCCGTCATGGCCGAGGGCCGCAGCCGGATCGTGCCACGTACCCGGCCAACCAGCGGCAGCGCGCCGATCTCGTTGATCGAGATGACCAACTCCTCGCCCGTCCAGTGTAGCGACGAGGGGCCGACGGTGAACCGGTCGGTGCTCTGGCGCAGCGCGCTGCGGCCGCGATCGGTCATGGTGAATCGCCCGCCAGGGCCATAAGTGGCCACGTTGATGCAGACGTTGTTGTCGGGCGCGCGGCGGCCAGACCAGGCATACCAGGGCGAGAACACCGAGCCGATGAAGGCGATGACGCTTATCGATCGCCCGCAATTGTCGCTGATCCCGTCGATATACCACCAGGCATAGCCGTTTGGCGGGACGGCGAGGTCGAACATCGGTCTTGCATGATCGCCTCGGCCGCGTGCCGGGCGGAGAGCGTGGCCATCGGCACCCCGGCCCCCGGATGGGTGCCGCCCCCCGCCAGGTAGAGCCCCGGCACTGCCGTGCGCGCCGTCGGGCGCCGAAATGCCGCCGTCATGCCGTGCGGGCTCTGCCCGTAGAGGGACCCGGCCGTCGCCGGAAACAGGTGCTCGAACCCTGCCGGTGTCGTCAGGGTCTCGGCGCCCGGGGGCGGATCGAAGGTCAGCCCGAAGCGGGCCAACGTGGTGAACGTGCGTGTCCGGCATGTCTCGAACTCCGTTTCATTGGGGGCCCGTGTCAGCGGGGCGGCATTGGCGATGATCTCGAAGCGTTCGGGTGCAGGGATGCCGCCGGGCACACCGCGATCCTGCGCGCAAAGGTAGAGGGTCGGGTCGGGGACGGACCGCCCCTTGGCGATGGCGTCGAACTCCGGCTTGGCGGTATCGCGGAAAAACACGTTGTGATGGGCCAAGTCGGGGCCGGTCGGCGTGGCGGCAAATGCCCAGACCTCGGCCGAGAGGCTGCGCGGCGCGCGTCGGGTCTGGGGGGCGACGACCGCGGTGGCAGTGCCGAACTGGCCGTTGGCCAGGGCGCGCGGATCGCCGTTGAACAGCACCGTGTCGGCCCGGTGTTTGGTCCCATCAGCAAGGCGAACACCTGCCGCGCGGCCATTTTCCACGAGGATTTCAGCAACATGCGCGTTATAGTAAAAGCGCGCGCCATGGCCGCGGGCCAGACCCTCGATGGCCCTGGCCAGACGGTGCATGCCACCCTGAACCACCCAGACGCCGGCTGCCTCGGCCTGCCAGATCAGCGCCAGCAAAGCGGGCACCCGGTCAGGCGTGCCGCCCACATAAGTCGCGTAGCGACCGAAAAGCTGTGCCAGCCGCGGGTCGTCGAATTGTCGCGCCAGGCTGCGGGCGAGGCTGGACAGGGGTGCCATGTCGGGGATCAGCCACGGTCGCCGGGCCACGTGGCCCGCCAGCCCGGCTGGCCTTGGCGCGGGGGCCTGCATCATCGGCCCGTCGAACCCGTCGAACAGGCGGCGTGCCCGGCCGGAAAAACGCCGGAACTGTTCTGCCGCGCAGGGGCCCGCGAAATCGGCTATGGCGGCGGCGCTGGCCGCAGGATCATCGAAGAGGTCCAGCCGGCTACCGTCAGGCCAGAAGTGCCGCGCCAGCAAAGACTGCCGGATCAGCGTGACATGGTCCTCCAGCCGCGTGCCCAGGTCCCGGAAAAGCGACTCGAAGACCGGGCGCAGGGTCAGAACCGTGGGGCCGGCATCCACCGGCCCGGCGGTCGAGGGCAGACAGCGCATCCGCCCACCGGGGCCCGGGTGCCGTTCGAGGACGTGCACGTCCAAGCCCGCTGCGGCCAATCGGGCTGCGCCGGCCAAACCGGCGATGCCGGCACCGACCACGAGCGCGCGGTGGGCCTGGGGTGACTTGCGGGCTGTCATGCCAAGAGTGTTGACTCGCTGGCCGAAAGTGTCCAGTTTAATTTACAGATTATATGTCGCGCTGAGCGGTCATACGGCAGATGCAGGAGGGCGCGATGCCACAATCCCACCGGATCGAAGCCGCGCTGGACAGGGCGCTTGGCTGCGCGCGGGGCGGGACGGCGCCGCCGCGCCTGTCCGCGGCGCTGGACTATGCCATCAAGCCCGGGGGCGCGCGCATCCGCCCGACGATCCTCGTTTCAGTGGCCCGCGCCTGTGGGGATGATACGCCCGCGCTGACCGATGCCGCCGCCGCCGCGGTGGAGCTGATTCACTGCGCCAGCCTCGTTCACGACGACCTGCCCTGCTTCGATGATGCCGACATGCGGCGGGGCAAGCCCTCGGTCCATCGCGCCCATTCCGAACCGCTGGCGGTGCTGACCGGCGACAGCCTGATCATGCTGGCCTTCGAGGTGTTGGCCCGAACCGGCGCTGCGCAGGGGGTTGATGCGCGGGCGGCTCAGCTGGTGCTGGCCTTGGCCCGGCGCAGCGGGATGCCGGGCGGCATCTGCGCGGGACAGGGCTGGGAAAGTGAACCGCAGGTCGACCTGCACGCCTATCACATGTCCAAGACCGCAGCTCTGTTCATCGCGGCCACCGAGATGGGTGCGATCGCCGCCGGCCATGACCCCGATGCCTGGCAAGACCTGGGCGCCCTGATCGGCGAGGCTTTTCAGGTGGCCGACGACTTGCGCGACGCGGTTCTCGACGAGGGGACCCTTGGCAAACCCGCCGGACAGGATGACCTGCACGGGCGGCCGAATGCCGTCGCGCAACTGGGTATCTCCGGGGCGCGGGACCGGTTGTCGGATACCCTGGCGGGGGCGATCGCCTCGATCCCGTCTTGCCCGGGCGAGGCCGCTCTGGCCGAGATGGTGCGCCAACAGTCGGAGGCCATCATGCCGGTTCTGCCCACGCGGTATTCGGCCTGAGGCCGGTGCGCGCGCTGGGCCGGTTGCCGTGGCCGGGGGGCACGCAGATGCCCCGCCGGGGCTGGTTTGCCCGCCTGGTGGCCCGGCCCGAGGCGCAGGCCTTTTGGGGCCGACTGCCCGTCGGGGCGGCCCTCGCGCGTCGCGATGGATCCGAGATCTTCGAAATTCTTCAAGGCTTTGTCGCCTCGCAGGTCTTGCTCGCGCTGGTCGAGCTGGATCTGCTTGACGCGCTCTTGCCGGGGCCGGAGGCGCCCGAGGCGCTTGCCCGTCCCCGCGACATCGCCCCGGATCGCATGACGGCGCTTCTGCAGGCCGGCGCGGCGCTGGGCCTGCTTCGGCGCCAACGCGACGGGCGCTACGGGCTGGCCCGCCGGGGTGCGGCGATCCTTGGCGTTCCGGGCCTGACGGACATGATCCGCCACGACGTGGCTTTTTACCGTGACATGGCCGATCCGGTCGCTGTCCTGCGCGAAACCGGCGAGACGCGCCTGTCGAAATTCTGGCCCTACGTGCTGGGTGATGCCGGCGAAGTGCCCGCTGCCGAGGCCGCGCGTTATTCCGACCTGATGGCGCGCTCGCAGGTGCTTGTGGCCGAGGATACCCTGCGCAGCGTTTCGCTGCGCGGGGTGACGCGCCTGATGGATATCGGTGGGGGCTCGGGCGTGTTCCTGGGCGCTGCGCTGGGCCGGTATCGCGGGTTGCAGGGCGCGCTGCTGGATCTGCCCGGGGTCATCCCGCAAGCCGAATCACGACTGGGGCGCGAGGTGTGCGCCGGGCGGGTCGCTCTGCATGGCGGTTCCTTCCGCGCAGGGCCGCTGCCGCGCGGGGCGGATGCGATTTCACTCATCCGGGTGCTTTACGATCACGATGACGCCACGGTGGCCGACCTGCTGGCCCGTGTGCACGCTGCGCTGCCGCCGGGCGGGCGGCTGATCGTGTCGGAACCCATGGCGGGGGAAGACCGGCCGGACCGGGCCGGTGACCTCTATTTCGCCTTTTACACCATGGCCATGGGGACGGGGCGTGCCCGGTCGCCAGCGCGCGTCGTCGCATTGTGCCGCGCCGCCGGTTTCGGGCCGGTGCGCGTCCACCGGGCGCGTCGGCCCTACGTCACGCGCGTTGTGACGGGCGTCAAGGCGCGGTGACAGGCGCTGCATGGATTGCTGCCCCAGAATGTAAACAAAGATTGACACAATGGGTTGTTTGGCTAGACTTACATTCAGGCGCTTGTGCCAAATTCCGCCGAATCCATCGGCAGCCGGCGCCGCGACAGACAGGAGGCAATCATGCAAACCCGTGCTGTCTATCTGAACGGTCCACGCGATCTTCATTTGGACACCCTCGCGCTCAAGGCGCCGGGGGCCGGTGATGTGGTTGTCGATATCGCCCATTCGGGCATCTCCACCGGCACCGAGAAACTGTTCTGGTCCGGCGAAATGCCCCCCTTTCCCGGCATGGGGTATCCGCTGGTTCCCGGATACGAGGCAGCCGGCGAGGTGGTCGAGGCTGCCCCGGACACCGGCTTCAAGCCGGGCGATACCGTCTTCGTGCCCGGTGCGGATTGCTTCGCCGATGCTTATGGCTTGTTCGGCGGGGCCGCCGGGCGGCTGGTCACGCCCGCTGCCCGGATCACCCGTATCGATGCGGGCCTGGGTGCCGAGGGCGCACTTCTGGCGCTGGCGGCGACCGCGCGCCATGCCATGGCGGGGCTGGACAAGACCGTGCCCGACCTGATCGTCGGCCACGGCGTGCTGGGTCGTCTTCTGGCGCGGCTGACCATCGCCGCCGGGGCGCCCGCGCCGACGGTCTGGGAGACAATGCCGGCCCGTTGTGACGGCGCCGTGGGCTATCAGGTGATGGCCCCTGAGGACGACCCGCGCCGTGACTATCGCGCGATCTACGATGCCTCGGGCAACGCGGAGATCCTCAATGACCTGATCGGGCGCATCGCGCGCGGCGGCGAAGTGGTGCTGGCGGGCTTCTACCCGCAGGCGCTGTCCTTCGCCTTTCCGCCTGCCTTCATGAAAGAGGCACGCCTGCGCGTCGCCGCCGAATGGACCCCTGCCGACATGCAAGCCACCGCGGCGCTGGTCGACAGCGGCGCGCTTTCCCTGGGCGGGCTGATCTCGCACCGGGCGGACGCGGCTCGGGCCGACACGGCCTACCGCACCGCCTTCGAGGACCCCGCTTGTCTGAAAATGATGCTCAACTGGAAGGACACAGCGTGAAGGACGACGTGCCCAATCTCAAGGATTTCGACCAGCGCCTGCGCGACGAAGCGCATGAAGACCTGGCCGATGTCATCAACGACGGCGAGCCGACCCAGAAAACCCAGATCATCGCGATCTACGGCAAGGGCGGCATCGGCAAATCGTTCACCCTGGCCAACCTCAGCCACATGATGGCCGAACAGGGCAAGCGCGTGCTGCTGATCGGCTGCGACCCGAAATCGGACACCACCTCGCTGCTGTTCGGCGGCAAGGCCTGCCCGACAATCATCGAGACATCGACCAAGAAGAACCTGGCCGGCGAACAGGTCGAGATCGGCGACGTGTGCTTCAAGCGCGGCGGGGTCTTCGCGATGGAGCTGGGCGGGCCCGAAGTGGGCCGCGGCTGCGGCGGGCGCGGCATCATCCACGGGTTCGAACTTCTGGAGAAACTGGGGTTCCACGACTGGGACTTCGACTACGTCCTGCTGGATTTCCTTGGCGACGTGGTCTGCGGCGGCTTCGGCCTGCCCATCGCGCGGGACATGGCGCAGAAGGTGATCCTGGTCGCATCGAACGATTTGCAGTCGCTTTACGTGGCCAACAATGTCTGCTCGGCGGTGGAATACTTCCGAAAGCTGGGCGGCAATGTCGGGGTCGCGGGCCTCGTGGTCAACAAGGACGATCATTCTGGCGAGGCGCAGGCCTTTGCCGAGGCCGTGAATATCCCCATTCTGGCCTCGATCCCGCAGGACGATGACCTGCGCAAAAAATCCGCCAATTACCAGATCGTCGGCACCGACGAGAGCCAGTGGGGCAGCCTGTTCGCCGGGCTGGCCGAGCAGGTCTCGGACGCGCCGCCTGTGCGCCCCGCGCCCTTGGACCAGGATGGCCTGCTGGATCTTTTCGACGGATCGGACACCGGCGCCGGCGTGACGCTGGAGCCGGCCACAGATGAAGACATGCGCGGCAAGTTCGCCGAAGTGAAACCCTCGCTCGAAGTCGTTTACGACGACGCCTGAAGGATCTCATGACTGACGAAGTCACATATGACACCGCCCACGAGGCCGACGTGATCAAGGGCAAGCGCACCGAAGCGGGCACCCCCGCGCCGGAAGGTGTGAGCGACCCCGAGATGGGCTGCCACTCGGGCGCCGAGATGGACAAGGCCGCACGCATGGCCGGGCAGTCGGAGATCCTCGACCGCTACGCCGAGGATTATCCCCAAGGCCCGCATGACAAGCCGCAATCCATGTGCCCCGCCTTCGGGTCCTTGCGTGTGGGCCTGCGGATGAAGCGGGTCGCGACCGTCCTGTCCGGGTCGGCTTGCTGTGTCTACGGTTTGAGTTTCGTGTCGCATTTCTACGGCGCGCGCCGCTCGGTGGGCTACGTGCCCTTCAATTCGGAAACGTTGGTCACCGGCAAGCTGTTCGAGGACATCCGCGACAGCGTGCACGACCTGGCCGACCCCGACCGGGTGGATGCCATTGTCGTCACCAACCTCTGCGTGCCCACGGCCAGCGGTGTGCCGCTGCGGCTGCTGCCTGACGAGATCAACGGCGTGCGCATCGTGGGCATCGACGTTCCGGGCTTCGGCATCCCGACCCACGCCGAGGCCAAGGACGTGCTGGCCGGGGCGATGCTCAATTACGCACGACAAGAGGTCGAGGCCGGCCCCGTCGCCGCGCCCGAAAGCGGCGTGTCGGACCGGCCCACCGTGACCCTGCTGGGCGAAATGTTCCCCGCCGACCCGGTGGTGATCGGCCAAATGCTGGCGCCCATGGGCCTGGCCGCCGGTCCGGTCGTGCCCTGCCGCGAATGGCGCGAGCTTTACGCCGCGCTGGACTGTGGCGCCGTGGCCGCGATCCATCCCTTCTATACCGCTGCCGTGCGCGAATTTCAGGCCGCGGGCCGCCCCGTCGTGGGCAGCGCCCCCGTGGGCCATGACGGCACCAGGGCCTGGCTTCAGGAGATCGGCACTGCCATGGGCGTGGACCCTGCGAAGATCGCCGAGGCGCAGGACGCCGTCCTGCCCGGCATCAAGGCGGCCCTGGCCGCGGCGCCCGTCGAGGGCACCATCACGCTGTCGGGATACGAGGGCAGCGAACTTCTGGTCGCGCGGCTGCTGATCGAAAGCGGCGCGGTTGTGCCCTATGTCGGCACGGCCTGTGCGAAGTCGCCCTGGTCGGAGGCCGATGCCGATTGGCTGCGCGCCCGCGGCGTGACCGTTAAATTCCGCGCCTCGCTGGAAGATGACTGTGCCGCCATGGAGGGCCTTGCGCCCGACCTTGCCATCGGCACGACGCCGGTCGTGCAGAAGGCCAAGGAGCTGGGGATCCCCGGGCTCTACTTCACCAACCTGATCTCGGCGCGGCCGCTGATGGGGCCGGCGGGGGCGGGCAGCCTGGCCGAGGTCGTAAATGCCGCCATCGCCGGCAAGGCCCGCATGGACCACATGCGCGACTTCTTCGAGGGCGTGGGCACGGGCGACACCGCCGGTGTCTGGGAAGGCGCACCGAACGTGCGAGAGGACTATCGGGCGCTGAACCTCAAGAAGCTTGAAAAGCAAAAGCGCGCCGCCAAGGCGCAGGAGATGATCTGATGCTGATCCAGGACCACGATCGCGCGGGCGGCTACTGGGGGGCGGTCTATGCCTTCTGCGCCGTCAAGGGCCTTCAGGTGGTCATTGACGGCCCCGTGGGCTGCGAGAACCTGCCGGTCACATCCGTTCTGCACTACACCGACGCGCTGCCGCCGCACGAACTGCCCATCGTCGTCACCGGCCTGGGCGAGGAGGAGTTGGGCCGCGAGGGCACCGAGGGCGCGATGAAACGCGCCTGGGGCACGCTGGACCCTGCGCTGCCGGCGGTGGTCGTAACGGGCTCCATCGCCGAGATGATCGGCGGCGGCGTCACCCCGCAGGGCACCAACCTGCAACGCTTCCTGCCGCGCACCATCGACGAGGACCAGTGGCAGGCCGCAGACCGCGCCATGACCTGGCTTTTCACCGAGTTCGGCATGACCAAGGGACGGATGCCCAAGGAACGCAAGCGCGAGGAGGGCATGGCGCCCCGCGTCAATATCCTTGGCCCGATGTATGGCACCTTCAACATGCCCAGTGATCTGGCCGAGATCCGCCGCCTGGTCGAAGGCATCGGCGCCGAGGTCAACATGGTGATGCCCCTGGGCGCACACCTGGCCGAGATGCGCGACCTGGTGAACGCCGACGTGAACATTTGCATGTATCGTGAGTTTGGCCGGGGTCTGGCCGAGGTTCTGGACAAGCCCTACCTGCAGGCGCCCATCGGTGTCGAGTCGACGACCCTTTTCCTGCGCAAGCTGGGCGAGTTGCTGGGGCTTGATCCGGAACCATTCATCGAGACCGAGAAGCACGCGACGCTGAAACCCGTCTGGGACCTGTGGCGCTCGGTCACGCAGGATTTCTTTGCCACTGCGAATTTCGGGATCGTCGCGAGCGAGACCTATGCCCGCGGCATCCGCCATTTCCTCGAAGGCGACCTGGGCCTGCCCTGTGCCTTTGCCGTGGCGCGCTGCGCGGGCACCAAGACCAACAATGACGAGGTCCGCGCCCTGATCGCGCAGAAACGCCCGCTGATCCTGATGGGGTCGATCAACGAAAAAATCTACCTGGCCGAGACCGGCGGCGGGCACGGGCCGAAACCGGCCTTCATCCCGGCCTCGTTTCCCGGTGCCGCGATCCGGCGCGCCACGGGCACACCGATGATGGGTTACGCAGGGGCAACCTACCTGTTGCAGGAGGTCTGCAACGGCCTCTTCGATGCGCTGTTTCACATCCTGCCGCTGGGGTCCGAGATGGATTCCGGAGCGGCCACGCCGACCCCCCTGCGCCGGGATTTCCCCTGGGATGCCGACGCCAGCCGCGAGCTTGATCGCATCGTCGCGGGCCATCCCGTGCTGACGCGCATTTCCGCGGCCAAGTCCCTGCGCGACGCCGCCGAGGACAGGGCCCTGCGCCAGGGCCAGGACCGAGTGGTGCTGGAAACCGTTGAATCGCTTTCGCCCGATACGGGCGCCACGTCTCTCAAGGAGGACTGACCCATGACCGACATCTCTTCGCATGTTCCGCCGCGCGCCCGCTGTGGCCGCCCCCGGAGCGCCGAGTTCCATGTCTATTTCACGCTGATTTTCGTCTGTGCGCTGCCTTTCGGCACCATGCGCTGGGCGCGTGATGTCGCCCGCTACCACAGCCTGAACCTGCGCGGCCCGCTGGCGCGCGCCTGGGCCGAAGCGGATCGCATGACGCCTTTCATATTCTCGGCCTGATCCCTTCGGGGACCGGTGATCCGGGACGCGACCTGCCTGTCCCTCGAGGGGGGCGGACAGAAACCTGAGGGACCGTGAAGGCCCCGAAGGCACCCGGCCGCGGGGTACGCGGCGTCAGCATAACATTCCGGAGGAAAGTTCATGGCTGATAAATCCGACCTGTCCTTCACAGGTCTCACTGACGAGCAGGCCCAGGAACTGCATTCGGTGTATATGAGCGGCCTTTGGCTGTTCGCACTGATTGCAGTGGTCGCGCATATCGCGACCTTCATCTGGTTCCCCTGGTTCTGAGGAAGGGTTGATAAATGGCAAAGTTCTACAAGATCTGGCTCATCTTTGACCCCCGCCGCGTTTTCGTGGCGCAGGGCGTCTTCCTGTTCCTGCTCGCGGCGATGATCCACCTCGTGCTTCTGAGCACCGACGGTTTCAACTGGTTTGAAATCGCGGCCGAGAAGTACGGGCGGTGATCGCCTGGCACGACTGATGTCGCGGGCGGGTATGCCCGCCCGCGGCCACCATCAAGATTTCTTCGGTCCGTCGCGGCAATTGCCGGCAGACCATAAAACGCGGAGACGACGAAAATGGCCTTGCTCAGTTTCGAGAGAAAATACCGGGTCCGCGGGGGGACGCTGATCGGCGGCGATCTGTTCGACTTCTGGGTCGGACCCTTCTATGTCGGCTTCTTCGGGGTCACGACGGCCTTTTTCGCCCTGCTTGGAACCATCCTGATCTTCTGGGGGGCCTCGCAGCAGGGCACCTTCAACCCGTGGCTCATCAACATCGCGCCACCCGACCTGAGCTATGGTCTGGGCATGGCGCCACTTATGGACGGCGGACTCTGGCAGATCATCACGATCTGTGCGCTGGGCGCCTTCATCAGTTGGGCGCTGCGAGAGGTCGAGATCTGCCGCAAGCTGGGCATGGGCTATCACGTGCCCGTCGCCTTCAGCTTCGCGATCTTCGCCTATGCCACGCTGGTCGTCTTCCGCCCGCTGCTGATGGGCGCCTGGGGCCACGGCTTTCCATATGGCATTTTCAGCCATCTCGACTGGGTGTCGAACACTGGCTACGCCTACCTGCATTTCCACTACAACCCTGCGCACATGCTGGCGGTGACCTTCTTTTTCACCACCACGTTGGCGCTGGCGCTGCACGGCGGGCTGATCCTCTCGGCGGCCAACCCCGAGAAGGGCGAAGAGATGAAGACGCCGGATCACGAGGACACCTTCTTTCGCGATTTCATCGGCTATTCCGTGGGCACCCTGGGCATTCACCGCGTCGGGCTTCTGCTGGCGCTGAATGCCGGGTTCTGGTCCGCGATCTGCATCATCATAAGCGGCCCGGTCTGGACCAAGGGCTGGCCCGAATGGTGGAACTGGTGGCTCGAGGCGCCGATCTGGCCCTCTCAGGTGGGGATGTAAATCATGGCCGAGTATCAGAACATATTCACGCAAGTTCAGGTCCAGGGCGCCCCCGAGATGGGTCTGGACGACACCGGCGGCCGCCTGATGGCCGAGCGCGCCGGCACGCCCTTCTTCTCGAAACTGCTGGGCCTGTTCGGCAATGCCCAGGTGGGGCCGATCAACCTCGGGATGCTGGGGCTGATCAGTCTGGCGACCGGCTTTTTGTGGTTCACCATCGTCGGCTTCAACATGCTGGCACAGGTGGGTTGGTCGATCCCCGAGTTCCTGCGCCAGGGCTTCTGGCTGGCGCTGGAACCGCCAAGTCCCGAACATGGCCTGTCGATCCCGCCGCTCAACGACGGGGGCTGGTACATCATCAGTTCCTTCTTCCTGCTGGTCTCGGTGCTGGCCTGGTGGGCGCGGTCCTATCAGCTGGCCGTCAGTCACAAGATGGGCAAGCATGTCTTCTGGGCGTTCGGCTCGGCGATCTGGCTGTTCCTGGTGCTGGGGCTGTTCCGCCCCGTGCTGATGGGGTCCTGGTCCGAGGCCGTGCCCTACGGCATCTTCCCGCACCTCGACTGGACCACGGCCTTCTCGATCCGCTACGGCAACCTGTACTACAATCCGTTCCATTGCCTGAGCATCGTGTTCCTTTACGGTTCCGTGCTGCTCTTTGCCATGCACGGCGCGACGATCCTGGCCGTGACCCGTTTCGGCGGCGACCGCGAACTGGAACAGATCGTCGATCGCGGCACGGCCAGCGAGCGGGCCGCGCTGTTCTGGCGCTGGACCATGGGGTTCAACGCCACGATGGAGGGCATTCACCGTTGGGCCTGGTGGTTCGCGGTGCTGACCCCGATCACCGGCGGCATCGGCATCCTGCTGACCGGCACGGTCGTGGACAACTGGTTCATCTGGGCGCAGGAGCACAACTTCGCGCCGATGTATGACGGATCTTACGGCTACGAGGCCTACGGATCCTACGAAAGCTTCATCGGGCAGGAGGATTGATCCATGTTTCCCAAGTGGTTTAGCGACTGGAACCGGGAAAACCCCGTCAACATCTACGGGCCCGCGATCCTGATCGGGGTGATCGGCGCCGCGGTCTTCACCGCCTCAATGCTGGTGGCCTTCGGCAACCCGGTGCCCACCAACAGCATGCAGACCGGCCCGCGCGGCACCGGCATGTCCGTGCCTGAGTTCCGCGCCGACCTGGCCGAGCCGGACCCTGACATCGCGCTCATCTTCGAGGATCCGCCGTTCCCGCCGGAACCGGGCGAGGCGCTGGCCGGCGAGGTCTACGAGAACGTCCAGGTGCTGGGGGATCTGACCGACGCCAATTTCAACCGGTTGATGGCCGGGATCACCCGCTGGGTCGCCCCCGAGCAGGGCTGCGCCTACTGCCACGGCGATGGCGGGCTGGAAACCTATGCCGAAGACACCCTCTATACCAAGGTCGTCGCGCGGCGGATGATCCAGATGACCCAGAACCTCAACGAGAACTGGGCCGGCCATGTCAATGCCAACAAGGAGGTCGGCGTCACCTGCATGACCTGCCACCGCGGTGAGAACGTGCCCAGCGACATCTGGTTCAAGATGGGCGATGTCAATGAATCCGCCGAAGGCTGGTCGGCCAACCAGAACCGGGTGACGGCGCAGTCGCAAGCGACCTCGCTGCCCACCGATGCGCTGGAGAAATACCTGCTCGAGGGCGATATCATCGGGGTTCACGACCTCGCCTCGCGGGTCGAGGGCAGTCCCGCCGACCCGGGCGTTCCGGCGATCCAGAACGCGGAGCGGACCTATTCGCTGATGAACTATGTCAGCAACTCTCTGGGGGTGAACTGCGTGTTCTGCCACAACAGCCGCGCCTTTTACGACGGGGCACAAGTCACCCCGCAATGGGCCACCGAGAGCCTGGGTATCCAGATGGTCCTGGAGATGAATAACGATTACCTGGTGCCGCTGCGGGACGAATATCCGCCCGAACGGCTGGGTCCGGTTCATCAGGATGCGCCCAAGGCCGGCTGCATGACCTGCCACAAGGGGTATCAGCAACCCCTGCAAGGCACCAACGTGATCGGTGATTGGCCCGAACTGGCCACCTCCGGCACCCCGGTCTACGAGGCCGCCGAATAGAGCGCGGGGGGCGGCGGGCTGCCGCCCACCGCGCGGGCATCGCGCCGCCCGTCCCACGGGCCCCGGCCGCACGGTGTCACAACCGCCGCGAAGGGGGAAACCATGCACGAGAACAGACCTGAAACGCCGCTCCTCGACAGGGTGGCCGGGCCATCGGACCTGCGCCAGCTGCCCGATGCAAAGCTGGCCGCTCTCGCCGGAGAGTTGCGTTCCGAGGTGATCTCGGCGGTGTCCGAGACCGGGGGCCACTTGGGATCGTCGCTGGGCGTGGTGGAACTGAGCGTGGCGATCCACGCGGTGTTCAACACGCCCATGGACAAGCTGGTCTGGGACGTGGGCCACCAGTGCTATCCGCACAAGATACTGACCGGGCGGCGCGACCGCATCCGCAGCCTGCGCCAGAAGGACGGTCTGTCGGGGTTCACCAAGCGCAGCGAGTCCGCGCACGATCCCTTCGGCGCGGCGCATTCCAGCACCTCGATCAGCGCGGCGCTGGGCTTTGCCGTGGCGCGCGACATGGGCCAGCCGACGGGTGACGCCATCGCCGTGATCGGTGACGGGGCGATCAGCGCCGGCATGGCTTACGAGGCGATGAACAACGCCGGGCACGAGGGGCGGCGCCTTTTCGTGATCCTCAATGACAACGAGATGTCGATTGCGCCGCCGGTGGGGGCGATGTCCTCTTACCTCAGCCGGATGTATGCCAGCGACCCGCTGGCGCGTGTGCGGTCCATGGCCGAAGGAATGGAATCCGCCATGCCGGCACCCATGCGCGCGGGGGCCAGGCGCGCGCGCCAGATGGTCACCGGCCTGACCGGCAGTGGCACCCTGTTCGAGGAACTGGGGTTCGACTATGTCGGCCCGATCGACGGGCATGACATGGATCAGCTGCTGCCGGTGCTGCGGGCGGCGCGGGCGCGGGCCACCGGGCCGGTGCTGATCCATTGCTGTACGGTCAAGGGCAAGGGCTACGCCCCCGCCGAGACCAGCGCCGACAAGTACCACGGCGTGTCCAGGTTCGACGTGGACACTGGCACGCAGGCGAAATCCGGGGGCGGTCCGCCCAGCTATACCGGCGTCTTCGGCCAGGCTCTGGCCGACGCGGCCGCGCGCGACCCGGCGATCGTCGCCGTCACCGCCGCCATGCCCGGAGGCACCGGGGTTTCCAGGATGGCCGAGCGTTTCCCGGCGCGGGTCTTCGATGTCGGTATCGCCGAGCAGCACGGTGTGACCTTCGCCGCCGGCATGGCGGCCAGCGGTCTGAAACCCTTCTGCGCGATCTATTCCACTTTCCTGCAACGCGCCTATGACCAGGTTGTGCATGACGTGGCCCTGCAAGGGCTGCCGGTGCGGTTTGCCATCGACCGGGCCGGGCTGGTCGGGGCCGACGGGGCCACCCATGCCGGGGCCTTCGATGTCGGCTACCTGTCCAGCCTGCCGGGTTTCACGGTCATGGCCGCCGCGGACGAGGCCGAGCTGGTTCATATGGTGGCCACCGCTGCCGCCCATGACAGCGGCCCGATCGCCTTTCGCTACCCGCGCGGGGCGGGGACGGGCGTGGCACTGCCCGAGACGGGAGAAGTGCTGGAGATTGGCAGGGGCCGCGTGCTGCAAGAGGGGGCCGACGTGGCGATCCTGTCCTTCGGGGCGCACCTGGGCGCGTGCCTGGGTGCCGCCGATGCGCTGGCAGAGGCCGGTATCGGCGCAACCGTGGCCGACGCCCGCTTCGCCAAGCCGCTGGACGGCGATCTTGTCGAGCAACTGGCGCGCGATCACCGGGTTCTGGTCACGGTCGAGCAGGGGGCCGAGGGCGGTTTCGGCTCGGTCGTCATGCACGAACTGGCCCGCCGGGGCTGTTTCGACCGGGGGCTCGCGATCCGCAACATCTGTCTGCCTGACCGGTTCATCGACCAGGCCAGCCCGGCCGAGATGTATGCCGATGCCGGCATGACCGCCGAAGATATCGCGGCGACCGCGCGCGATGCGCTGGCGGGAACCGGCACGGTCGTATCGCTTTCATCGGCCCGCTGAAGCGGTCGCCCTGCAAAGGTCCCGCCACAGGAAAGGCCGCGCAGTCGCCCGCGCGGCCTCCTGGTCGGGACCCGACGGTCCCGGGTCTACATCGGGTCGTCGCCGGGCCCGACCGAGGCGAGGTAGGCCCAGATGTTCACGGCGTCCTCTTCCTGGCGCAGCCGGAACGTCATTTTGCCACGCCCGGTCTCGCCGGTGAACGCGGTCAGCCAGCCGGTCGGGTCCTGAACGTAGGCGACGAAACTTTCCTGGTCCCAGGTGGCGCCCTCCTCGACTTCGCCCGCGGCGATCATCAGGTCGGAGTAGCGGAACTCCGCGACGGTGCCCCGGGTCCGGTCGACGACCCCGTAAAGGTTCGGGCCGACGCGGCCACCCCGGGCGATGGTCTCGCCTTCGTCATCGACGATCATGTGGCAAGCTGCGCATTGGCGGAACGCTTGTTCCCCCGCCTCGGGGTCGCCGGTGGCGTGGCCCTCGGCCAGGGCCGCTGTGCCCATGGTTGCCGCGGCGAGCATCGCGAGTCTCGTCGTCTTCATTTCGTCCTCCCTCGGTGACATGCGGTGCGTTGTCGCACCCGCCCGGCAGAAGTTAGGCCGCGCGGGTCGATGTCAATGGTGGCTCAGGCCACGGCGTGGGCCAGCGCGCATTGCTTCCACAGTGTCGTCAACGCCTCGACCAAGTGCACCAGGTCGGCGTCGCTGTGCAGCGGCCCGGGGGTAAAACGCAGCCGCTCGGTGCCCTTGGGCACGGTCGGGTAATTTATCGGCTGCACGTAAATGCCGAAATCGCGCATCAGGATATCGGCCAGCATCCGGCACTTGACCGGGTCCTTGATCATGACCGGTATGATGTGGCTGTCGTTGTGCAGATGCGGGATGCCCTGAGTGTCGAGCATCTCGCGCAGCCGGGTCACTTGCCGGCGTTGCTGGTCACGCTCGACCTGCGAGGTTTTCAGATGCGCGATCGATGCCTGCGCGGCCGCCGCGATGGCGGGCGGCAGGGCGGTGGTGAATATGAAACCGCTGGCAAACGATCGGATGAAATCGCACATGGCCGCCGATCCGGTGACATAGCCGCCCATGCAGCCGAAGGCCTTGCCCAGCGTTCCCTCGATCAGGGTGATGCGATGGGCCAGGCCGCGCGCCTCCGAGATGCCGCCGCCGCGGGCGCCGTAAAGCCCCACCGCGTGCACCTCGTCGAGATATGTCATGGCCCCGTGTTTCTCGGCCACCTCGATGATCTCTTCCATGGGGCAGATGTCACCATCCATGGAATAGACGCTCTCGAAGGCGACGATCTTGGGCGCGTTGGCGGGCAGGGCGGACAGCTTGGCGTCCAGGTCTTCCGGGTCGTTGTGCTTCCAGATGACCTTCTGCGCACGAGAATGGCGGATGCCTTCGATCATGGAGGCGTGGTTGCCCGCATCCGACAGGATCACCGCGTCGGGCAGGCGCGACCCGAGGGTCGAGAGCGCGGCCCAGTTCGATACGTAGCCAGAGGTGAAGAGCAGGGCTGCCTCCTTGCCGTGCAGGTCGGCAAGTTCGGCCTCCAGGGCGACGTGATGGCGATTGGTGCCGGAGATGTTGCGCGTTCCGCCCGCGCCCGTGCCGCATTGATCCACGGTATCCTTCATCGCCTGGCGCACCACCGGATGCTGGCCCATGCCGAGATAGTCGTTGGAACACCAGACCGTGACCTCGTCGGGCGCGTCGTCATCATGGCTGCGCGCACGGGGAAAGGCGCCGCACTGGCGTTCCAGCTCGGCGAAGACGCGGTAATTGCCTTCGTCTCTCAAACGGTCGAGCTGCGCGGTGAACATCGCGTCAAAATCCATGGGGTCCCTCCGGTCTTATCGTCTTGGTTGGTGTCTTGGGCGCGGGCAGCATCCAGCGCCAGAGTTTCGCGTCGGGCAGCGGCAGCACCATCAGCCAGTGCTCCAGTGCAGCCAGAAGCGTCAGTGCGGTCAGCAGGGCAAAGCCAACCGCCGCGCCCGGGGTGGGCGCCTCCAGAAGGCGTTCGATCCAGCAGGCGCTCGCCCAGGTCAGGGCGGTGATCGATATCGGGAAGACCCAGTTCAGCCGTGATATCCGGAAATGGCTTGTCATGTGGGCGAGGGCCTCGGGGATGAACTCGGTATTGATCCGGGGCACGCCGAAATAGAGGTTCAGCTTGGCCGAGACCCGCGCGAAGTAGAGCGTGGTAAAGATCCAGGGCGCGACGATATTGGCGGCACCGTAGCCCGCGATCCACAGTCCTGCGAGCGCCGCCGTGAGCAACATCTCGTGATGGGCGATTGTGCCCCAGGCCCGCAGGAACCGTTCCCATTCGGGCAGACGTTCCGGGCAGGGCCGCAGGTTCGGCCCGGTGATCGCCCCGGTAAGGAAGGCCAGTTCGATCCAGCCCCAGATCGCCAGGGCCGAGACGAAGGCGCCGTAGGCCGCGGCGGGCCCGGTCTGGTCCAGCGTGGCCCAGACGCCCCAGGCGCCCAGGGCCGGCACCGGCAAGGTCCCCCAGGTCAGCGCGCGGCGGGCCGCCGCACCGGACCGGTCGGCGCGGCGCACCACCAGAAGGATGATCCCGGTCGAGAACCACCACAGGAACAGCGCGATGCCTGCAGCGACCCAGAGGTTTGCCATCATGGCGCACCCCCGGTGGCCTTCGGGCCAGGATATGCCGGCCAGGTGCCCATCAGTAGGCGGGCTCCAACCGTGGGCTGTCCGGCACCGTGTGCCGCTTGGCCGGGATGAAATACAGCCGGGCAAAGGCCGTGGCGGCCCGGGCCTGCGCGGTCAGCCGCTGCAGGCTGCCCATCAGCCCGCCCCGCTTGCGCGCGGCGTCCAGATCCACATTGGCCCGTTGCAACCGCTCCAGCCCGGCCTGCCAGCGCGGGTTGTCGATATCCAGCGTGATCGGGAAGACCTGCCGCGAGATCTCGGAGGTCTTGGTGAAAACCTCCTGTGCATACCAGTCGGGATCGACACCCAGCGCCTTGTGAAAGGCCGGGCGCTGATGGTCGCGGATATACATCGTGGCAAAGACCGCCGTCAGGAAGAACTTGATCCACAGCACGTTGCGCCCGCTGGTGAGCTTCGGGTCCGTCCGCATCAGCAGCGCGAAGGCCTCGCCGTGGCTGAACTCGTCGTTGCACCATTCGCGGAACCACTTGAACAGCGGGTGAAAGCGGTGCTCGGGGTGTTCTTCGAGGTGCCGGAAGATGGTGATGTAGCGGGCATAGCCGATCTTTTCCGACAGGTAGGTGGCGTAGTAGATGAACTTGGGCCGGAAGTAGGTGTATTTCTTCTTCTGCGTCAGGAACCCCAGGTTCACCGCCACGCCCGCCTCGCGCAGCGCATCGTTGATGAAGCCCGCGTGCCGCGCCTCGTCGCGCGCCATGAGCTGGAACAGCTGCGTGACGTCGGGGTTGGTGCCGCGCCGCTTCATTTCCTTGTAAAGAACGCAGCCCGAGAACTCGGCGGTGCACGACGAGATGAGGAAGTCGATGAACTCCTTGCGCAGGGCGGGGTCCATCCCCTCCCAGTCGACGTGGTCCCAATCCTCGTTCTTCTTGAAGTGGCCCTTGTTGGGGTCGGCGACCATCTGCGCGATCAGCTTGTCCCAGTCCTCGCGCACGGGGCTGACGTCGATCGCGTCCAGCTCGTCGAAATCGGTGGTGTAAAAGCGCGGGGTCAGCAGCGTGTTCGACATCGCCGCCTCGGTCGCGGCCTTGCTGTCGAATTTCGCCTGTTCCTGCTGGATGGCGATGCCTTCTTCGGCGGTTTTCGCATCGGCGCTGTGGGTCGCGCCCGACGCGCGCGCCTGGGATGTCTGCACGTTCATAGCGTCACCTCTTCGGAGAAGGAGAATTCGCACAGTTCCATGACCTCGAAATCGCCGGTCAGGCGGGTCCAGAGCCGTTCCAGCCCGCTGGCGCGCACGATGGTCGCCTCGCGGTCCTCCGTGACGATCTCGCCGAAGGGCGCCATGATCTCGGGGCCGTGGACCTTCACCTCGTCACCCGGATAGACGGTGGCGCCGTTGTTGAACCGCAGGTGCGCGTGAAGCGATTCGAACTTGTGACTGATCTCGACCGTGCAGGGCGCACGTTCAATTTCCCTGGTAAGCCATCCCATTACTGGCCTCCTTCTTCCCTGTTGGCGCATGTCCGTTGTCCCGGGCGGGGTCCCGCCCGCCGGGTGACATGCCTCATTGCGCCAGAAGCCATGCGAAGGCCCCGGCATTGTCCGCGCCGAACCCCATCAGGTCGGCGCTCCAGCCCGTTGACGGGTCGTGGATGGTAAGGCGGCCGTTTTCGTGCCGCTTGAGCGTGACCGGGCCCTCTAGGGCGACCCGGTGTTTCGTGCGTTCGCGTTCGATGACCCGCATCACCCCCGACACGAAGCCGCCCTTGTCGGGGCCAAGGTCGGCGATCAGCGCGCCATCAGGGCCGCGCACCGTGACAGCCCCGGACATGTCGCCGGACATGACCAGGTCGCGCGATTTGACCACGTCGCCCTGCGGCGGCGTGGCGATCAGCGGTCGGTCGGTGAGCCGCGCAAGGGTGACCAGCACCAGCACCGCCATGACCAAGGCGAACATGGCCCGGACCATTGTGCGGGGGATCAGGTCCTTGTTGTGGATGGCGGGGGAATGCGTCTCGGTCTGGGTCATCTCTTGCACCTCGCTATTCGGCGGCCACTGGGGCGGGCCGGGGTGTTTCGGTCCGGGCCAGTTGCGGGGTGTTCACGCGCGCCTCGGCGGCCTCGGCCAGAAGCCCGGCCACCGTCTCGGCAGCGGGGATGCAGCGCAGGGCGGGCTGGGGGTGGCGGATGTGCCAGGGCCGCACATGCGGCCAGCAGACAAGATAGCTCAGCTTGGTGTCGCCCAGTAACTCCAGCGCGATCGTGCCGGTTCCGTTCCGGCGCGTGGTCAGGTCGGCGCGGCCGATCTGCGTGAAAGGCAGGTTCAACGTCACCGTCAGGGCGGCGCCAATGCGCATGGCCACCCTGCGGTTGGTGATCGTGTAGACCGTGCTGCGCGCCTGCACGATACCGATCAGCAGCAACAGCGCCGCCGCGATCCCGCCCAGGATCACGAAGGGGAAAGAGGCCGCGAAGGCGCTGGCAAGGCTGACCTGGTCCACCAGCATCCCGAACCGCCAGAGCGCGAGCGCAACGAAATAGGCCGCGACCCAGCCCAGGTTGAGCGAGTCCCGTGTCAGCGCCCACCAGTCGGGGCGACCCTGCCACAGGATGTGTTCGCCCTCGGGCGGGGTTTCCGGCAGGCCCTCTACGGGCTCCGCGGCGAAATCGTCGTGCTGGGAAGTCATGTCAGGCTCTCCTTTTTCAGCCCAGTTGGGGCTCTTGGCGAGCCTGCGAGGCATAGAGCGTGCCGCCGGCGTAGTAGCCGCAGATCTTCTCTTCCTCGAGCATGGTCACCTGATTGGGCGAGGCGTTCTGCGGCACCCCGGCGAAATGTTTGCCGAAGATCGAACGTACCTTGACCTCGCTCGACTTGATCCGGGCCATGGTCAGCGGGATCAGGCGCTTGCCGCCACCGTGGTCGGCGTCAAGGTCCACCTCGATGTAGCGCACCAGCTGCTCGGGTTCGTCGATCCACATGTCGCTGATGGCGCCGACGACCTCGCCGTCACCGGCGACGACCGGCAGCCCGCGTGGATCGCGCCCGGCGGCCACGTTGAAATGGTCGGTGGCGGCCATGGGCACGATCTTGGGATGGCCGTGGCCGTCAAGCTCGGGGATGTCGCGCCGCGGCGCCCAGGAGGCCGGGCCGACACCGTCGACCATGGGGTCGCCCGTCGGCTCCAGCGGAAAGCCGTTGGTCGCCGAGGTCTTCTCCAGTGCCAGGTCGCTTCGCTCGGGCGTCTGCCCCGAGGGCACGGTGACTTCGCCACGGCCGTGGGGCAGGCTGAAGGTCTTGTCGCGCGGCAGCGGGAACAGACCTTCGTTGGACGAGGGATTGCCCGCGTCGTCCTCCAGCGGGTAGCCCTCGCGCATGTTCTCGCGCTGGATGTAGAAGATCAGCGCGGCGAAGAAGATCCAGAACAGCCAGAGCGACAGGCTGGCCAGGTCCACTTGTCCGAAGAATGTTTCCGTCATGTCCGTGTCCTTTCGAGGGCGGGTCTCATGTGGGGAAGTCGGCCAGGCCGAGGCGGGCCGTCTCCTGTTTGGGGGTTTGCGGGCGACGGGGCGCGTGCCGCACCAGCGGGCCGAGCGCGGCGAGCGTCAGGAACAGCAAGCCGATCTCGAGGTGATAGACGAAGGAATAGCCCGTGGCGGGACTCTGGAGCGCCTCTCCCAGTCGGCCCGATTCGGCCAGCCCGCCGATCCAGTCGCGCAGGCCGCCGCCCAGGGCGATGGACAGCCCGGCAGCGGTCGCCTGGGCTGCGCCCCAGGCACCCAGTGCGAGGCCGTGCCCGGCGGTGCCGGTGGCGGGCATGATCATGGCCGCCGTCAGGGTGGCCACGGCAAAGAGCCCGCCGCCGAAACCGATCAGACCGGCCCCGGCAAAGAACATGACAGCCGACCCCATGGGCGCGGCGAAGATCACGATGGAGAAAGCCGCGACACCGGCCAGCAGCCCCAGTGCGGCGATGCGGAAGGTGCAACGGCCTCGCGACAGCATCCGCCCGGCCAGGGCAAAGCCCAGTAGCGCACCCGCCGCCCAGACCGCCGTCAGGGTGGTCGTGGCCGAGACCGACAGCCCCAGGATCTCGCCGCCGTAGGGTTCCAGCAGCACGTCCTGCATGTTGAACGCCATGGTGCCCAGGAAGACCACCGCCAGCAGGCGCCCGGCCTGTCCGCCGGCAACCAGGTCGGCCCACGCGGCGCGGAAACGGGGACGCGGCGCGGCGCGCTCGGCCCGGCTCATGGGGATGACCTTCTCCTGCTTCCAAAGGGCGATCAGGTTCAGCACGATCCCGACCACGGCGGCGCCCTGGACCACGCGGATCAGCGTGAAGGGCGCAAAATCGCGCAGCAGCCAGCCTATGATCAGCGCCGAGGCGCCCATGCCCAGCAGGAACATCACGTAGAGCAAGGCCACGACACGGGGCCGCGTTTCGTCGTCCGCCCGGTCCGTGGCCAGGGCCAGGCCGGCGGTCTGGGTCATGTGCAGTCCCAGGCCGGTCATCAGGAAAGCCAGCGCGGCCAGCACCTCGCCCGCCCAGGTGGGGCCGACCACCTGCTGGCCCGAAAGCACCAGCAGGGCAAAGGGCATCACAGCCAGTCCGCCCATCTGCCACAGCGAGCCGAACCAGAGATACGGGATGCGTTTCCAGCCGATGGCGCTGCGGTGCGTGTCCGAGCGAAAGCCCAGCAGCGCCCGGAAGGGCGCGATCAGCACCGGCAGCGCGATCATCACCGCGACGATCACCGCCGGAACAGAAAGCTCCACGATCATCACACGGTTGAGCGTACCCAGCAGCATCACCGTCGCCATCCCCACCGAGACCTGGAACAGCGACAGCCGCAGAAGCTGGGCCATTGGCAGACCTTCGCTGGCGGCATCCGCGAAGGGCAGCCAGCGCGTGGTCAGCGCCATCAGGGGGGAGGGACGGCGCGGCCTCATTGTGTCAGCTCCAGCGCCTGCGAGATGTAGAAGCCCGAGGTGACCCGGTCGAGCCGTGCCAGGCGGCCCGGAGCCTCGGCCCTGTGCAGCGCCTTGCCCAGCGCGGCGGGGGCGTGCGGGATCATGGTGGGCGAGCGGTCGGCACGCGGAAAGACCTGTCCGGCCCGCCACATGGCCATCAGCAGCGGCGTGCGCGGGGCCACGGTGAAGACGATCCCGCCCCGGGTGCGGCGGCCCAGCGTGCCAAGCGCGCGGGCGATGTCGTGGCGGTCGTAGTAGATCAGGCTGTCCATCGCCATCACGTGATCGAAGCTGCCGAGGTCAGCGGCCAGCATGTCGCCCGACAGGAAGCGGACCCGGCCCGGCAGACCCGCGGGCAGGCGGGCCTCGGCGATGCCCACCAGCGCGGGCGAAATGTCCACGGCCACCACGTCGGCGCCCCGGGCGGCCAGTTCGGCGGCCATCTGCCCGGTGCCGCAGCCGGCATCCAGCACCCTGGCACCACGCAGGTCGCTCGGCAGACGGCCCAGCAACTGCGCGCGCATGGTGTCCCGTCCGCGCCGCACGGTCTCGCGGATGCGCGAGACCGGCGCATCGCTGGTCAGCCTTTCCCAAGTGCGGGTGGCGGTGCGGTCGAAATAGGTCTCGACCCGGTCGCGCGTGCGTGTCCAGCCCCCGTTGCGCGCGGACAGATCCCCGGTCAGGCCCGGGACGGGCATATTTGCGGACCCGCCGTCAGGCATCAGTCGAACCCCAGCAATTCGAAGATATCCCGATCTTCCATCGGCGCCGGCGCCAGCGGATCGGTGCCCTTCCAGAGCCGCTCTGCCAGCCGGATATATTCGGATCGCGCCATCTGGATGTCGTCCTCGTCGGGCATTTCGAACAGTGTCTTTTTCTTGAGTCGCGAACGGCGGATCGCGTCGAAGTCGGGCATGTGCGCGATGCGGTCGAAACCCACCTCGGAGCAGTAGCGATCGACCTCGTCGGTGTCCTTTGACCGATTGGCGACACAGCCCGCCAGCCGCACCTTGTAGTTTTTCGACTTGGCCTGCACCGCGGCGATGATCCGGTTCATCGCGTAAATGCTGTCGAAGTCGTTGGCGGTGACGATCAGGGCCCGGTCGGCATGCTGCAAAGGCGCGGCGAAGCCGCCGCAGACCACGTCTCCCAACACGTCAAAGATCACCACGTCCGTGTCGTCGAGCATGTGGTGCTGCTTGAGCAGCTTGACCGTCTGGCCCACAACGTAGCCGCCGCAGCCGGTGCCGGCGGGTGGGCCGCCGGCCTCGACGCATTGCACACCGCCCCAACCCTCGGAGACGAAATCCTCGGGGCGCAGTTCCTCGGAATGGAAATCGACCTCCTTGAGAATATCGATCACCGTGGGCTGCAACTGGCCGGTCAGGGTGAAGGTGCTGTCGTGCTTGGGATCGCAACCGATCTGCAGCACGCGCTTGCCCAGCTTGGAGAACGCCGCCGACAGGTTCGAGGAGGTCGTCGACTTGCCGATCCCGCCCTTGCCGTAGACCGAGAACACCTTGGCCCCCTCGATCCGCGTCGCCGGGTCCTGGTGCACCTGCACCGAGCCCTCGCCGTCCCGGCCCCTTGCCTGGTCCCGAAGCTCCGGTATTTCGTCGCGTGGGCTCATCTGTGCCCCCTTCCTGCTTTTTCTGGCCGGACATGTCCCGCGATCCGGGGCAGCGCCCCGTTCCGCAGGTCCGGCCTGGTGCATACGTTGGTCATTCTGCCGCGATCCCTTCCATCCTGTCCTCGATCGCGTCCGCGGCGTCCTGAAGCGCCGCGAGCGTCTCCGGGTCGGGCGTCCAGTAATCGCGATCCGAGGCTTCGAGCAGCCGGCCGGCCATCCGCATCGCGGCCTGAGGGTTCTGCCGGGCCAGCCGCTCGCGCATCTCCGGGTCCAGCACGAATGTTTCGCTGAGCCGCTGGTAGACCCATGGCTCGACTTT
>NZ_DATFIP010000040.1:0-29488 GCF_035270045.1 Salibaculum sp. | reverse complement strand
AAGACGCGGCGATGCCTCTCCTCCTCCCTGGCATCGCCGCAGCTTCGCCCAAGATCGACGCGGTCGGCCCTCCTCCTCCCTAGGCCGGGCGCGAGACGAAGAAGCGGTGGCGCCCTCCTCCTCCCGGCGTCACCGCTTTTTTGTATGTCGCCATGCTGTGCGACGCGTCCCTGCCGACTCGTCCCTGCCCGGCCGGAACGTAATCCGCCTACTGGATGCGCGCCCAGGTCTGGCTGGAGCAGATCAGTCCGCCCAGCACGCAGCCACGCAGTCGCAGCCGGTCGCCCTCCAGGTCCATCTTGCCGATGTAGATCTTGTCGTTCGACGGTCGCCAGACTCGGCCCTCGTAGCTGCCATCGCCCTGCGGCACCATGTCGATGACGATCTGGCGGCCGATATTTTCGGACTCGTATTCACCATCGGACTCGAAAGTGCGGCCGATCGTGCCGCAGACGGCATTGCCGCAGGTCGAGATGGTCACATGGGCATAGGCCCCATCGTCCACCTGGGTCTGCCAGACCCCCTCGGCGGGATCGGCGGCGGCCGTCGTGGCCAGGCCCAGCATCGCGGCGACCATTGTCAAAATTTTCTTCATTGCGCGTCCTCCCGGAAACTGCCGCGCAGCCTGTGCGCCGCTCCCCCGCCGATCAAGCCTGACGTCGGGTCGCGTTGCATCCCGGGGGGGCATGGTGCAAAGGGACGAAAACGCCAGTGGAGTCGTGCTGATGATCCTCTACCCCGCCATTGACCTGAAGGATGGCAACGCCGTGCGTCTGCTGCGCGGCGACATGGAGAAATCCACCGTTTTCAACGAGGACCCCGCCGCCCAGGCCCGCGCCTTCGTCGAGGCGGGCTGCGAATGGCTGCACCTGGTGGACCTGAACGGCGCCTTCGCGGGCGAACCCGTGAACGCCGCCCCGGTCGAGGCGATCCTGACCCAATGCAAGGTTCCCGCCCAGCTGGGTGGCGGCATCCGCGACATGGCCACCATCGAGATGTGGCTGAACAAGGGGCTGGAGCGCGTGATCCTGGGCACCGTGGCCGTTGAAGACCCCGGGCTCGTGCGCGCGGCCGCCCGTGCCTTTCCCGGGCGCGTGGCCGTGGGCATCGACGCGCGGGACGGCCTTGTCGCCACCAAGGGCTGGGCCGAGGCAACGAACGTGCAGGCCACCGACCTGGCGAAGTCCTTCGAGGATGCCGGTGTGGCCGCGCTGATCTACACCGATATCAACCGGGATGGCGCCATGGGCGGGCCCAACACTGCCGCGACCGAGGCCCTGGCCCGCGCCGTTTCCATCCCGGTGATCGCCTCGGGTGGTGTCTCGTCGCTCGACGACCTGGCCGCGCTCAAGGCCAACGGCCTGATCGCGGGCGCAATTTCGGGGCGGGCGCTCTATGACGGGGCCATCGACCTGCCCCGGGCCCTTGCCCTGGTCAAGGGCTGAGCCTTGGATCGTGTCCTGCGCCTTTGCGGCCTGCTCGCGCTGATGCTCGGGCTGGCCCCGCTTGCCCTGCCACTGACGGCAGGCACCCTTGCCGGCCTGCTGCCGGGCTGTTCGGTCAACGAAGCGGGCAGCACCGGCGCCTGCCTGGTGCTGGGACACCCCGCAGGCGATCTGCTGGCGCGGGCCTATGGCCTGCTCTGGGCGATCCCGGCCGGGCTGGGGCTGTCGCTGATCGGGTTCTTTCTTCTGCTGGCCGGCTGGGGCATAAGACGCGCACGGACACGCCGCGCGCAACACCGGTAACACCATGCTCAAGACCCGCATCATTCCCTGTCTCGATGTCGCCGATGGCCGCGTGGTCAAGGGCGTCAACTTCGTGGACCTGCGCGATGCCGGCGACCCGGTGGATGCCGCCCGCGCCTATGACGCCGCCGGCGCGGACGAGCTATGCTTTCTCGACATCCATGCCACCCACGAAAACCGCGGCACTCTATACGACCTGGCCACGCGCACCGCGGAACAGGTCTTCATGCCACTGACGATCGGCGGCGGCGTGCGCAGCCACGAGGACGTGCGCAAGCTGCTGTTGGCCGGCGCTGACAAGGTGTCGTTCAACTCGGCTGCCGTCGCCGACCCCGATGTGCTGACCGAGGCCGCGTTGCGCTTTGGCAGCCAGTGCATCGTCTGCGCCATCGACGCCAAGACAGTCGGACCGGGCCGCTGGGAGATTTTTACCCACGGCGGGCGCAAGCCCACCGGGATTGATGCCGTGGAATTCGCCACAACGGTGGCTGAAAAGGGCGCCGGGGAAATCCTGCTGACCTCGATGGACCGCGACGGCACCCGGGCAGGGTTCAACCTGCCCCTCACGCGCGCCATATCCGACGCGGTCGACATTCCCGTGATCGCCTCGGGCGGCGTCGGCACACTGGATCACCTGGTCGAAGGTGTCACCGACGGGCATGCCAGTGCCGTGCTCGCCGCCTCGATCTTTCATTTCGGCACCTACACGATCGCACAGGCCAAGGCCCACATGGCCGCCGCCGGCATCCCCATGAGACTGACATGAGCCTGACAGACCTTGCCGCCACCATCGCCGCCCGCGCAGGCGCCGACCCGGACACCAGCTGGACCGCCCGCCTGCTGGCCGACCCAGACAAGGCCGCCGAGAAATTCGGCGAGGAATCGGTGGAGGCCATCATAGAGGCCGTGAAAGACGACCCCGCGAGGCTGACGTCCGAGGCTGCCGATGCGCTCTATCACCTGCTGGTCATGTGCGCCGCGCGCGGTGTGACACTTTCGGATATTGAAACGGAACTCGCCAGCCGCCAGATGCAAGGCGGGATCGAAGAGAAGGCCCGCCGATGATACGTCATATCGTGTTCTTTTCCGCCAAGGCCCCCGAAGACGTGCAGAAGATCGAGGAGGGGCTGACCATGCTTGCCACGATCCCCGAGCACGAGACATTCGAGGTGCGCCAGTCGCTCAATGCCGATGCCTTGACCGGCGGCGCGGTCGACGTTGTGGTCTATGCCGAGTTCGCGGATGAAGCTGCACTGGCGCGCTACAAGGCGCATCCGACCTATCAGAACTGCATAGACGTGGTCCGCCCGTTGCGCGAGTTGCGCTTGGCCGCCGATATCGCCTCCTGACCCGTTTCCCCGGACAACGAACATCCCCGGGTGACCCGGCCGCCGGCGAAGAGGTGCAGCGGGCCTAAAGCTTCGACGAGATGCGCCCGGTATTGATTCCGCCGCGCGACAGCTCGCCGCACAAGCGCTGGTATTCCATCTTGGGGCACAGATCCATGACAACGTCGACGCCGCGGGCCTCGGCCCGGGCGGCCGCGGCCTCGTGCACGACCCCGATCTGCATCCAGATCGTCTGCAGGTCCGGCCAGCGCGCCAGTGCCTCGTCCACGATGGGCGGCACCGCGTCCGGACGGCGGAAGATGTCGACCATCTCCACGTCGTCGGGCACATCGGACAGGCTGGCACGGACCGTCTCGCCCAGCAGCTCCTGACCCGCCAGGCCCGGATTGACCGGTATCACGCGATACCCCTTAAGGCCGAGGTAGCGGGCCACGAAATAGGATGGACGCACCGGATTGGCGCTGACGCCGACCAGTGCAACGGTGCGGGTGCGCTCAAGGATGTCGCGCAGATGCGAGTCGCTGTAGCTCATGGGGCGAGGCTACCCTTGCGCGAGCCAGGAAAAAAGCGCCCAAGGTCGAAACCCCGGGCGCGTCAGGTACGGAACGAGGGACAGTGATGGAGGCAAGGCGTTCCGCGCTCTTGCCCCTGTTCATGAAATAGGAACCTGCCCGGCGCGGAAAAGTGGCGCTCAGGAAAACGTGAACAGGCAACGAACGCGGGGCGCGCGGTCAGTCGATGATGTCCTCGACAAGGTCGAACAGCTCCTCGAAGATCTTCTTCATCCGCTTGCGGCCCTTGCCCTTGCGTGTCTTGCGCCGCGGCCGCCCCGTGTTTTCCCACCCGGCCTTCGGGTGCGCCGGTTTCGGGGCAGGGCGGGCGGGCGTCGCGCGTGGCGCACCTGCCCCGCGCCGGCCCGTGCCAGGCCCGGCATCCCTGCGCTTGCCGGGCATCTGCTTCAGGTCATGCAATGGCGCGCCGCAGCGCGAACAGGCCAGTTCATGCCGCTCGCGCCCGGTCAGGACCAGCGCGGCGCGGGTCCCGCAATAACAGCAGGTGGCGATCTTCTCGGCGGGCATGACCTCTCCTCAGCGATCCTGGGATGCATATAGGGCGACCGCCGCCGCGTTGGAGACATTGAGAGAGCCGAAATCCCCGGCGACGGGAATTTTCACCAGTTTGTCGCAGGTCGCGCGGGTTTTCTCGCGCAGCCCCGGCCCCTCGGCGCCCAGCACCAGGGCCACGGGGCGGTCGGCCTGCCCCGAGATGACCGATTCGACAGTTTCCTCGGCCTCGCCGGCCAGGCCCAGCACGAGGTAGCCCATGGACTTGAGCTCTTCCATGGCAGTGGCAAGGTTGCGCACCCGCAGGTAGGGCTGTCGCTCCAGCGCCCCCGAGGCTGTCTTGGCCAGCGCACCGGTTTCGGGGGCCGAGTGGCGCTGCACGGCGATCACGGCCCGGGCACCGAAGACCTCGGCCGAGCGCAGGATCGCGCCGACGTTGTGCGGATCGGTCACGCGGTCCAGAAGCACCACGCGCGCCGCCCCCTTCGGATAACAGGCCTCGGCCAGCGCCCCCCAGTCCAGGGGCCTGACCTCCAGCGCCGCGCCCTGGTGCACCGATTGCGGGTCGATGGGGGCGGCGAACCTGCGCGGGTCGCTCATCTCGGGAGCAGGTCCTTGGGCCACCGCGTCACCCAGCCGGTCGAGCGCGTTCTTGGTGACCACCAGGCGCAGCTTCTCGCGCGCGGGATTCATCAGCGCGTCGCGCACTGCGTGCAGTCCGAACAGCCAGACGGTATCGGCACCCGCCTTGCGGCGGGCCTGCTCTTTCTCGACAACCCACTTGGGTTTCTTCATGGCGTTCTCCTTTGGCCCGTCATGGGATGGGCAGCGCAAATCCGCAAGAGCCTGCGCCAAAATGGTGTTGACGCCCCAATGCCTCGCGGCTATCCCCCGCAGCGTCGGGCGACGAGCTGCAAGGTGCGGCAGCGGACTGTAACTCCGCCGGGGAGACCCATGCCAGGTTCGATTCCTGGGTCGCCCACCATTCCCCTCCCCATTTGACCAGATCCCGCGATGATCTTGCACCTACGGATGCAAGCGCTGGGCTTTATGCACGCGGCGATTTGCGCAATACCAATGAAATGGAGGACAGCAAGTCAGAGCCGGGCCTTTTGCGCCGCTTGTTCGACCGCGCGGTCGAGGTGGCCGACCCGATACGCATACTGGCCGGCCACTTGCCACCCAAACCGAAGGGGCGGGTCGTTGTCATCTGCGCGGGCAAGGCGAGCGCGCGGATGGCCGAGGCGGTCGAGGCCGCGTGGGGCCCTTGCGAGGGGCTGGTTATTACCCGGTACGGCTATGCCCGTCCCTGCGCGGGGATCGAGATCGTCGAGGCCGCGCATCCAGTGCCCGATTTCGCCGGCGTGGCGGCGACCCGGCGCATGCTGGACCTCGTCAGCGGGCTGGGCACGGGAGATTTTGTGCTGGCGCTCATATCCGGCGGTGGCTCGGCCCTGCTCTGTGCCCCCGTCGCGGGGCTGACGCTCGCCGACAAGCAGGCGGTCTCGCGTGATCTGCTGGCCAGCGGCGCCCCGATTTCCGAGGTCAACGGCGTGCGCAAGCAGCTCTCGGCGGTCAAGGGCGGGCGGCTGGCGGCGGCGGCCCATCCGGCGCGGATGCTGGCTCTTATGATCTCGGACGTGCCCGGCGACGCGCCGGGCGACATAGCAAGCGGGCCCACCGTGGGGGATGCGGGCGACGCAGCCCGGGCGGCCGAGATCCTGGCGCGCTGGAACGTGACGCCACCCCCGGCGGTGGCCGCGCATCTGGCCCGGGGCGGCGCGCCGGTGCCGCCCGGGGACAGGCGACTGGCGCGGGTCGAAAACAAGGTGATCGCGGCGCCCTCGCAATCGCTGGCCGCGGCGGCGAACCTGGCCCGCGCCGAGGGCATCGAGGTGCGTCTACTGGGCGACGCGATCGAGGGAGAGGCGTGCAGGATTGCGGCGGACCATGCAGCCCGGGCGTTGAAAGCCCGACGTGATCGCACAGGTGACCGGCCCCTGCTGATCCTTTCGGGGGGTGAACTGACCGTGACGCGGCACGGCGACGGTTCGGGCGGACCGAACGCCGAATATGCGCTGGCGCTGGCGCTCGCACTGCGGGGCGCGCCGGGCATCCATGCCCTGGCCTGCGATACCGACGGGGTCGATGGCGGCGCCGAGGTCGCGGGCGCGCAGGTCTTTCCCGACACGCTGGCCCGGGCACGCGCGGCAGGGCTCGACCCGGGGGCTGCGCTGGCGCGCAACGACTCGCACGGGTTCTTCGCCGCGCTGGGTGACCAGGTGGTGACAGGCCCCACCCTGACCAATGTCAATGATTTCCGCGCCCTGCTGATCCGGTAAAGCCTGCCCCCTTTACAGAGACGCGAGCGGGCTATATCCACGAGATTGCTTCGGTCTCGGGCGGCACGCCGTCCGGGTAATAGGGAACTGCGGTGCGGTCATGCAGATGGCCAAATCCGCGACTGCCCCCGCAACTGTGAGCGGAGAGCGATGCCGGCATATGCCACTTCGGGCCCACGCGCCCGGGGGAAGGCCCGGCAAAGCGACGACCCGCAAGTCAGGAGACCTGCCGAAGCGATCACCCTATCCGGGCGCGGGGCGCGCCGTGGATAACGGACCTTCCGTCGTGGTGGCATCTTTAGCCGTGCGCGGGAGGAGTGCGATCTCCCCCGATCACAAGACAAGAAGCAGGGCCGAACCCGGCCCGAAACCTGATTGGGATGACCATGACCAGACAAACCCTGTGGGCGACGACCGCCCTTTTCGCCCTGTCCACGCCACTCGCCGCGCAACAGGCCTTCGAGCTGGACGAGATCATCGTTAGCGGCAACCTTGACGAGACCACGCTGGAACGCATCGGCGCCACCGCCAGCGTCGTGACCCGCGAGGACCTCGAAGAAAGCGGCGAGGCCCGCGTGATCGACTACATCTCCCGCCTGCCGGGTGTCGATATCCGCGCCCGCGGCCCGGTTGGAACGACTTCCTCGATCTCCATTCGCGGCGCCGGGCAGAACTACGTGCGCGTGCTGGTCGACGGCATCGACGTCACCGATACCTCGGGGCCGCAGGTGGCCTATGACTTCGGAAGCCTGCGCACCGCCGACGTCAGCCGCATCGAGATCCTGCGCGGCAACCAGGGCGCGCTTTACGGGTCCGAATCCATCGGCGGGGTCGTCAACATCACCACCCGCCGCGCCACCGAGGAAGGCCTGACCACCAGCGCGTCCATCGAACTGGGCAGCTACAACACCCTCGCGGCCAGTTACGGGTTGACCATGAAGCAGGGCGACATGGACTACGCGCTGACGCTGTCCTCGATCTGGACCGACGGCTTTTCCGCCGCTGACGAGAACGACGGCAACGACGAGGCCGACGGCTACCGCGCCAACCGTCTGAGCTTTGCCCTGGGCCGCGACCTGGCCGGGGGCGGACGGGTCGAGGTCAACGGCTTTTACGAAGATTCCCACGGGGAATTCGACGAGGGCTTCCCGCTGGCCGACGGCTCGCCGGACGAGACGACAGACAACACTGCGCTGGGCCTGCGCGCCATGGCACAACTGCCCACCGGCACGATCGACAGCGAAGTCGCCGTCACCTACTACGCCATCGACCGCGACACCGAAGGCAGCAGCGGCGGCTTTGGCGCCGACAATCTTTACGAGGGGCGTCGCATCGGCCTGTCCTACCTGGGCAAGATGTCCCTGAACGATGCCATCAACCTACGCTTCGGCGCAGATGCCACCCGCGAGAGCTACGACCAGTCCGGCGACTACGGACCGGGGTCGGGCGAAGCCGAGCTGGTCGGCACCTTCGCCGAATTGGCCTATGCCCCGTCGGGCAACCTCGACCTGGTCGGCACCCTGCGCCTCGACGAGCATTCGCAATTCGGCACCTTCACCACGGGGCGTCTGGCCGCCTCCTGGCGTCCCGCACCAGACTATGTGGTCCGCGCTTCGGCGGCGACCGCGTTCCGCGCTCCCTCGCTCTACGAGCTTTACGGGCCCTTCGTCGGGAACCCGGATCTTGAACCCGAGGAGAGCAGTTCACTGGATCTGGGCATTGAACGGCGGCTGGGCGAAGACAGTTACCTGCGCGCCACTCTGTTCTACAATGAAACCGAGAACCTGATCGACTACACCACCAGCTATGCGAACGTGCCGGGCACCGTCATGCGGCAGGGCGTGGAACTGGAGCTGGGCCTGCCGCTGAGCGATGCCATGCGCCTGGACGCCAGTTATACCTACACCGAGGGCGACAACCCCCCGCTCAGCGGTGGCAACGCCTGGAACCTGGAGTTCCCGACACATGATATATCGGCCACGCTGTCGGGCGACATCACCGAGCGGGTCGCGGGCAGCGTCAGCCTGCAAGGCGCGATGGACCGACCCAGCCTCGATGACTACTCGGTCGTGAATGCCAAGGTCGGCTACGCGCTGGGCGACGGGGCCGAGGCCTACCTGCGCGTCGACAACCTGCTGGACGCGGAATACCAGACCCAGGCGGGCTACGGCACCTCCGATCGGGCGGTCTACGTGGGGCTGCGTGCGCAATTCTAGGGTCATAACCCTTGCGCTGGGGGCGGTGCTGGCCGCCGCCCCCGCAGGCGCGCAGGACGGGGCGGATACGGGTGTGCCCGCCACCCCGCCGGAGCGTGTCGTCTCGATGAACCTGTGCACCGACCAGCTGGCGATGATGCTGGCCGACGAGGGCCAGTTGCATTCGGTCTCCTACCTGTCGCAGCAGGCCCGCGGCTCGGCGCTGGTCGAACAGGCCCGGCAGTACGTGCCCAATCGCGGGCTGGCCGAGGAAATCTACCTGATGGCCCCGGACCTGGTGATCGCGGGCTCTTTCTCGGACCGCACGACGCTGGACATGCTGCGCCGCCTCGACGTGCCCGTCGCCGTCTTCGAGCCGGCGGGCAGCCTTGCCGATATCAGCGACCGGCTGCGACGCATGGGCGAGGTGCTGCACCGCGAAGACGCCGCCGCCCGCATGGTGGCCCGTTTCGATGCCCGGCTGGCCGAACTCGCCACGCAGGCCCCGCCCGAGGGCGACCGGCCCAGCGCCGCGCTCTATTCCGCCAACGGCTGGTCCTCGGGCGGCCGGACCCTCCCGGGCCAGATCGTGACCGCCGCCGGGTTCGACCTGGTTGCCGACGACTTCGGCCTGGCCTGGGGCGGATTCCTGCCACTGGAACTGCTGGCAATGTCCGACCCGGACGCGGTCATCACCGGCCAGTCCTACCCCGCCGACTCGCGGGCCGAGGAAATCCTCGACCACCCCGTCGTGGCGCATCTGAAACGCGACAGCATGCGCGGCATCGTCAGCGACCAGGACTGGTCCTGCGGCACGCCGCTGGTTCTGGACGCCATCGCGCGGTTGTCGAACGCCCGGCTGGCCGCGACCGGGGCACGCCGATGAGCCGGCTGATGCTGGCCCTTTCGGCGCTCGTGCTGGCACTTGTTGCCGCCGCTCTGGTCATCGGCCCGGCCAATGCGCCCTATGGCGACAGCCTCGCCGCCCTCTTCGTCGATGACGGCACGCCGCTGACGCTGGTGATGCGCGAAATTCGCTTGCCCCGCGCCATCCTGGCGCTGGTCATCGGCGCAAGCCTCGGCATGGCGGGCGCGGCGATGCAGGGCTACCTGCGCAACCCGCTGGCCGATCCGGGCCTGATCGGGGTGTCGGCCTCGGCCGCCCTGGGCGCGGTGCTGGCGATCCAGACCGGGCTGGCCGCGGCCTTTGCCTTTGGCCTGCCGCTGGCGGCATTGGCCGGCGCGGTGCTGGGCGTGTTGCTGGTGCTGGCTCTGGCCGGGCCGCGCGGGGCCTCGATCACGCTGATCCTGGCGGGGATCGTGGTGTCGTCTCTGGCAGGCGCGCTGACCTCGCTGGTGCTGAACCTGTCGCCCAATCCCTTCGCCGCCTCGGAAATCGTGTTCTGGATGATGGGCTCGCTGGCCGATCGGTCCATGGATCATGTCTGGCTGGCGCTGCCCCTGATCGCTCTGGGGCTGGCGCTGTTGGCCACGCTGACACGGGGTCTGGACGCACTGACCCTGGGCGAGGACGCCGCACAGGCACTCGGCGTCGACCTGACCCGGCTGCGACTGACCCTTGTGGCGGGCACGGCGGCCGTGGTCGGCGCCTCGACGGCCGTGGCGGGCACCATCGGTTTTGTCGGCCTTGTCGTGCCGCACCTGCTGCGCCCCTTTGTGGGGGCGCGGCCCGGCGCCCTGCTCTGGGCCTCGGCGCTTGGCGGGGCGGCGATGCTGCTGGCCGCCGATATCCTGGTGCGCGTGGTGCTGCCCACCAAGGACCTCAAGCTGGGCGTGGTCACCGCGCTGGTCGGGGCACCGCTGTTCCTGCACCTGATCTACAAGACCCGGAGGCAGATGGCATGACCTTGCTCAGTGTCTCGGGCCTGACAATGGAGCGTGGCAAGCACATGATCCTGCGCGACGTGAGCTTTTCCATCGGCAAGGGCGAACTGATCGGCCTGATCGGGTCCAATGGCGCGGGCAAGACGACACTGCTGCGCGCCGTGCTGGGCCTATTGCCCGCCGCGGGTCACAGCAGCCTGGCCACCCTGCCCCAACGGGCGCGCGCGCGACAGGCCGCATGGATGCCCCAGGCCCGCGAGGTCGCCTGGCCGGTCAGCGTGGAACGCCTTGTTTCGCTGGGCCGCCTGCCGCATCTGGGGGCGGGGCAGCCGATCGGCCGGACGGATCGCGCGGCGATCGACGGCGCCATCGCCGACATGGGGCTGGAAGATTTTCGCCATCGCACCGCGACCGACTTGTCCGGGGGCGAATTGGCCCGCGTCCTGATCGCCCGGACGCTGGCGCAGGACACGCCGCTGGTCCTGGCGGATGAGCCCATCGCCGGGCTGGACCCCGCCCACCAGATCCAGACCATGCGGCTCTTTGCCGGGCTGGCCGTGGCCGGGCGGTCGGCCGTGGTCTCGATCCATGACCTGGGCCTCGCAGCGCGGCACTGCACCCGGCTGATGCTGCTGGGCGGGGGCCGGCTTGTCGCCGATGGCGCGCCCGGCGACGTTCTCACGCCAGACAATCTGACCGAACATTTCAACATTATCGCGCATTTCGCACAGACCGAGGCCGGGCCGATCTTCCAGCCGCTCGACGTGGTGGGGATGGACTGAAACGATGGAGAGGGACCGGGCATGAGCGATCTGAACGCACTGGCAGGTATGCTGATCCGCGGGGGACCGGCCCTGTGGCTCATCGCGGCTTTGTCGGTGCTGACGCTGGCGCTGGTGCTGTGGAAAGTCTGGCGGCTGTCGCTGGCCGGGGCCTGGACCGGGGGCCGGGCCGAGGCGCTGGTCGTGCGACTCTGCGCGGGACAGGCCGCGGCCCTGCCCGACCCGCCCCGCACCGTTCGCCTGCAATTCGTGACCGACAGCTGGCAGGTGCTGCAAAGCGGCGCCTTCGCCCCGGAAGCCGCGCGCGAGGAAATCACCCGCCTCGCCCAGCGGGCCCTGGCCGAGCTGCGCGGCGGCCTGCGCCCGCTCGAGCTGATCGCGACCATCGCGCCCCTGGTGGGCCTGCTGGGCACCGTTCTGGGCATGATCGAGGCCTTCCAGGCCCTGCAGGAAAGCGGCGCGCAGGCCGACGCCGGCGTGCTGGCCGGCGGCATCTGGGAGGCGCTTCTGACCACCGCGGCCGGCATGGCCGTGGCGATCCCCGCGACGGTTGCCCAATCCTGGTTCGAGAGCGTGGCGGACTCCGTCCGCCACGACATGGAGGACCACGCGACCCGGCTGGTGATCCATGCCCAGGCGGACCGGGCGGAGGGTGCGGCCTGATGTTTTCCTTCGCCCGCGACAGGGCGCCGCGCCGCCCCAGTCTGACGCCGATGATCGACGTTGTTTTCCTGTTGCTGATCTTCTTCATGCTGACGGCGCAGTTTACCCGCGACCACAGCCTGTCCCTGCGGTCCGGCGGTGGCGGGGCATCGGCCTATACCGGCCCGCCGCGCCTCGTGCGGATCGCCCCGGACGACCTGCGCCTGAACGGTCAAACGATCACGCTGGACGCGCTGGCCGGCGCGCTGGCCGAGCTGACGCGGGCACCCTCGGACATGATCGTCCTGCGCCCTGCTGCCGCGGCCGACCTGCAACGCCTGGTGCAGGTCATGACCGCGCTGGAGGCCGCGGGCTTCACGCGGCTGTCCCTGGTCGAGGAGTGATCCATGCAGTTCACCGCCCCCATCCGACGCCCCCGCCACCTGAGCCGCGATGGCGCCATCGTGCCCATGATAAACGTGGTCTTCCTGCTGCTGATCTTCTTCATGATGACCTCGCGCATCGCACCCGCCCCGCCAGTCGAGGTATCGCCGCCGGAAGCGAATCCGCAGGCCCTGGCCGAAGGCGATGCCATGTTGTGGATCACGGCAGCCGGAGAGCCGGCCTTCGACGGTTTGCGCGGCGCCGCGGTCTGGCCCGCGCTTGCGGCGCTGCCCGCCGAGGTGCCGCTGACCGTTGCGGCCGATGCCGCCCTGCCAGCGACCCGGCTGGCGGCGATCCTGTCCCGCCTTAACCCCGAACGGGCCGTGGAACTGGTGGTGCGCGAATGATACGGGCCGACTTTCTCCTTTTCCTGGGCGTGGCCACGGCGGCACACTTGGCCATCGTGCCCGCGCTCGACCCGTCGGGCCGCGCGGGCGGGGGCACGGCGGGCCAGGACCGCGTCACCCTTGCAGCCAGCGCCCCGACCGCACTGGTCGAACACTGGGAGACCCGGCCCGCGCCCGCCGAAAATGCCCCGGCCATGAGGGCCCCGACCACGGGCGAGACCCCGACACGCCCCGCACCAGAAGCACAGGCCCGGCCGGCAGCCCGCCCCGACCGCCCGGTCACGACAGCCGCCGCGCCGCCGCCGCGCGTACCGCAGCATGTGCCGGCCCCGGCGCGAACCAATACCGCCGCGCCGGCCCTGCCGGTGCCCGACATCGACGCAGCGCCCACGGCCACGGCGCAAGCCGGGCCCCCTGCCGAAACGGCCCGCCCAGCCGCCCTCGCGCAGCCGGTTCGGCCGGATTCGCCCGCCCCGCCGCGTCTCGACACGACACCTCCGCCGCCGAGCGACAGCGCCCTGGCGCCCGACCGCACGCCCCGCCCCGCCGCGCGCCCCCCCGCGCCGGCCCAATCCAGACCTGCGCAGCCGGCCCAGGCCGCCGCCGAAATCGGCAGCGGCGAAACCGCTGGCCCGGCCGCCACGCAGGTCAGCCAGGGGCCGGACCGCGCCACGAGCCGCCGCCTGATGGCGCAATGGGGCAGCGGTGTGCACAGGGCCATCGAGCGCCGCAAATCCTATCCGCGCGGCACGCGGGCCAGCGGAACCGTCCGCGTCCGCCTGACCCTGACAGGCGCCGGGCGGTTGACGGCTCTGGGCGTGGCCAGCAGTTCCGGTGACGCGAATCTGGACAACGCCGCCCTTGATGCCGTCCGCGCGGCACGCTACCCGAGCGCTCCCGATGCACTGGGCACCGGGCCGCACAGCTTCACCGTGCCCCTGTCGTATCAGCCCTGATCCGGGAGGCCTTTCGCGGCCCCCCGGCGGACCCTATAGTGCCGGCGAACGGGCAGCGGACAAGACAGTCATGACCAACGGGGCGGACAGGGCGACAGACTTCGATATCGTGCTTGTTGCACAGCGCGGCCGCCTGCAATACGAGGCGCTGCTGCTGGTCGCGTCCCTCAGGGCGATGGCGCCGGATTTCCCGGGCAAGGTCTACGTGGCCGAGCCCCAACCCGGCCCGCTCTGGCCCAACGATCCGACCATGACCGGCGATGTACGCACCGCGCTCACGGAGAATGGCGCCACGCTCCTGCCCTTCGAGAACACCGCCTTCGGCCACGCCTACCCCCACGGCAACAAGATCGAGGCCCTTTGCGCCATGCCCGGGGGGCGGCCCTTTCTGTTTCTTGACAGTGACACGCTGATCACCGGCGACCTGTCGCGGCTGGCGCCGGACTTCGACCGCCCCGCCGCCTCCATGCGCCGCACGGGCACCTGGCCCGAGCAAGAGCTCTACTGGCCCGGGTACACGGCCACCTGGAAATCCCTTTACGACAAGTTCGGGTTGGAGGGCTTCGCGGACACCCTGGATACCGACCAGCCCGACGAATACTGGCAACGCTACCTCTACTTCAACGCCGGATGGGTGATCGGCCCGGACGCCCCGGCCTTCGGCACCCGCTGGCGCGACTGGGCCGTCGATATCCGCGATGCCCCGCCCGACGAACTGGTGCTGCAATCGCTCGACCCCTGGCTGGACCAGGTGGCGCTGCCCCTGGTGATCCACAGTTTCGGCGGCGGCCGGCCCGGCCCGGACCTCGATGGTCTGGACGGAGATCTGACCTGCCACTACCGCCTGCTGCCGCTGCTTTATGCCCGGGAAAGCGACCACGTGGTGCAGGTGCTGGAACAGGTCAGCGCCCCCAACAAGGTAAAGAAACTGCTCAAGCAACACGACCCGTTCAAGCGGATGATCTACCAGGGCCGGGGCCAGAAGGTACGCGCGCTCTTCGACCAGGACAATCTGCCGAAACCGGAACGCAAACTGCGCAACCGCATCAAGAAGGAAGGCTTCTGGATGCGCTGACCCCGACCCGCGCAAGGGGGGCCAGCCCCCCGCCGCGCGTTCCGCGCGCCTCCCCCCGCGGTATTTTCGCCCCAAAGAAGCATTAGGACGGCGTTAACCTTAACGCGCCATAACCACACGGCGGCACAGGCTGCGGAGCCAATGGCCGCACCCGAAGAAGCCCCTCGTCCAAGGCGCCTGGCGACCCTCTGGGCGAGGGCACGGTGCTTGCTTGGGTCAAGAATACCGCGGGGGAGTCGGCCCATGGCCGACGGGGGCAGAGCCCCCGGTGCGCGCCCCGCAGGCGCCTCGTTCGGTCCAGCGTATCACGTGTCCACCCGGCAGAATGAAAGCGCGCGGACGCACTTCTCTCGGCAACCGCCCGACCCGGAACGGATGGCCTGCATCCCGACCTCTGGCGGAACATGTGTCCTCTTTGTCCGGCGGCACGTTGAGCCTGCCGGAAAACCGGCCTAGGGTTCGGCCAAATCTCTCAATGGAGGATCCGAGGAATGACCGACCAACCCACCTATGGTTTCGACACGCTGCAGGTTCATGCCGGGGCGCGTCCCGATCCGGCCACGGGCGCGCGGCAGGTGCCGATCTACCAGACCACCGCCTACGTGTTCCGCGATGCCGATCACGCCGCGGCGCTGTTCAACCTTCAGGAGGTCGGCTACATCTACTCGCGGCTGACCAACCCCACCGTCGCCGCCCTGCAGGAACGCATGGCCGCGCTTGAAGGCGGCGCCGGGGCGGTTTGCTGTTCCTCGGGCCACGCGGCACAGATCCTCGCGCTTTTCCCGCTCATGGGGCCGGGCAAGAACGTGGTCGCCTCGACCCGTCTTTACGGCGGAACGGTCACGCAGTTCAGCCAGACCATCAAGCGCTTCGGCTGGTCGGCCAAGTTCGTCGACTTCGACGACGAGGAAGCCGTCAGGGCGGCCATCGACGAGGACACCCGTGCCATCTTTGGCGAGGCCATCGCCAACCCCGGCGGCTACATCATGGACGTCCGCGCCATCGCCGACATTGCCGATGATGCCGGTATTCCGCTCATCATCGACAACACCAGCGCCACGCCCTACCTGTGCCGCCCGATCGAGCACGGCGCCACGCTGGTCGTCCACTCCACCACGAAGTTCCTGACCGGCAATGGCACGGTCACCGGCGGGGCGATCATCGACTCGGGGCGTTTCGACTGGACCGCCTCCGACAAGTTTCCCTCGCTCAGCGACCCGGAACCGGCCTACCACGGGCTCAAGTTCGCCGAGACCTTCGGTCCGCTGGCCTTCACTTTCCACGGCATTGCCGTGGGCCTTCGCGACCTTGGCATGACCTTGAACCCGCAGGCCGCCCATTACACGCTTATGGGGATCGAGACGCTCTCGCTGCGCATGGAGCGTCATGTCGCCAACGCCGAGAAGATCGCGGCCTGGCTGGAACAGGACGACCGGATCGAGGCGGTGACTTTCGCCGGCCTGCCAAGCTCGCCTTATCACCACCGTGTCGCCAAGGTGTGCCCCAAGGGCGCGGGGGCGCTTTTCACCGTGGCGGTCAAGGGCGGCTATGATGCCTGCGTCAAGCTGGTGGAATCCGTCGAGATCTTCAGCCACGTGGCAAACCTTGGCGACACGCGGTCGTTGATTATCCACTCGGCTTCGACCACGCACCGGCAACTTACCCCCGAGCAGCAAGAGGCCGCGGGGGCCGGCCCGAACGTGGTGCGCTTCTCGATCGGGATCGAGGACGCCGACGACCTGATCGCCGACCTGGACCAGGCGCTCGACAAGGCCACGGCCTGAGCCGAGGGACGGCGGGGCCGAAGGCGCCCCGCCACGCCATGTACTACCAGGCCGCCGGGATGGCGTAGGTCACCACGACGCTGGCCGACAGGGTGATCTCGCCCGGGGCCAGCGGCACATCGGCCCGGGCGCCGGCGGGACTGGCCTCCATCATCATGGCGCCGCCCCGCAGCGGGCTGTAGCCGCCGGTTCCCTGTTCGTTCAGCCGCAGCATGTCGCCCAGCGGCACGTCACCCGCCTCGGCATAGAGCGCGGCGCGGCGGCGAGCGTCGTCCACCGCCCTTTGGCGGGCTACGTCCTCGTGCGCCTGCGGGTCCTGCAAGCCGAAGCTGACACCGGAAAGGGTATTGGCGCCCTCGTTCACCGCCGCGGTGATCAGCCCGCCCAGACTGTCCAGGTCATCCACGGTCACGGCGACGGAATTCACCGCGGCGTAGCCTGTGATATTTGGCGCGCCCGAGAGCAGTTCCTGGCCACGGATCGGGCTCAGGCGCAGCGCACCGGTCTGGATGTCGGCGCGCGGCACACCCTCGGCGGTCAGTATGTCGAGGATGCCCCGGATCGCCAGGCTCGCCTCGTCCAGCGCCGCGCCGGTGGTCTTGGCCTCTGCGCGCACGGCCAGACGGACCGTGGCCATGTCGGGGGGCACGGTGACTTCGCCGTGTCCGTTGACGGTTATCGTGCGCGCGCTTTCCTGCGCCTGGACGAGGCTGCCGAAAAGGGCGATGGAAAGCGCCAGCAGCGCTAGGCGGATGATACGGGGCATGGTCGGGGTCTTTCTCCTATCAGGTCGACGGCAGGGATTCCCCGACCATCATGGCGCGAATCCGCCAGTGCGCGCGCGCCTTTTCTGCCCGGGCGCTTGGCCTTGGCGGAACCTTGCTGTAGCGTCCCGCGCAAATGCGGCGGGGCATTTTGCCCTGACCCCCCGGAATGGTAGTCGGCTGACATGAAACCGAACTTCGCCCTGTCCTTGTCCTTCGAAGGGTTGCGCCTGATGCATCGCACGGGCGGCGGCTGGGCCTTGGTCGGCGAGGTTGCGCTGGACGACGCCGACCTGAACGGCGCGCTGGCGCGACTGCGCGCGGCGGCCCTGCGGCTCGAACCGAACGGCATGGCCACGAAGCTGCTGCTTCCCGATGCCCAGATACGCTACCTGGCGCTGGACGGCACCGGCACGGAGGAGGAGGACGTCCGCGCCGCACTGGACGGGGCCACGCCCTATGCACTGGCGGACCTCGTCTACGATTATTCCAAGGGTGGCGGTCGGACCTATGTCGCCGCCGTGGCCCGTGAAACCCTGAAAGAGGCCGAGGCCTTTGCCTCGGAACACGGGTTCAACCCGGTCAGTTTCGTCGCCGTCCCCGATCCTTTTGCCTTCGTCGGAGAGCCCTACTTCGGCCCCGCCAGCTCGGTCGGGGATCAAGACGTCACCCGCGACGACGAGCCCGTGGTGGTGATCGGACGCGCCGCGGTCGACCCCAAAGCGATCGAGACCGAGACAAGGCCGCCCCGAGCGTCCAGCGGCTCCGCACCCGAAACCGAAGAGCCCGCCGAGGTCGCGCAAGGCCCCGTTGACGAGATCGAATCGTCGCCCGCCGAGACATCCGAAGACGCCCCAGTGCCGGACCCCGCGCCCGCGCCGGCAGAGGAGGAAACCGACAGCACGTCCCCGCGCGCCGAGGCAAATGGCCCGGACCCGACAGAGGCGGAGGAGGCACCGCTCTTTTTCGGCACGCGCCGCGCAGCCGCCGCGACGGAATCAGACCCCGGCACGGCCGTACCGCCGACGCCCCCGGCGCCGCCCGCAGGACCGGAACGGGGAACCGTGGCAGGGGACGACTCCGGGGAGGAGCCCAGGTTCTTCTTCGGAACGCGGCGCGGCGCGGCGCCACTCGTGGCCAGCCGCGAGACCGAGGACGCCGCCGCCCCGCCGTTGAGTTTCAACCCCGGAGAAGACACGGCCCCGGTCAACGTACCCGACGACGGCCTTGCCGCCATGCCGTCGGAGGAGCCCGCAACCGGCCCCGCATTGAAGGCTGACCGACCCGGCACGGTCCCGCGTGAGACAGCCCCGGCGCTGGCCGCCTCGCTCACAGCCACACCCGATCCGACCCCGGCCGCCGAGCCCGACGCCCCTGCCGGGGGCGGCGACCGCGCCCAGGGCCTGTTTCGCAGTCGCCGCAAGGCGCGCGAGCCGCAGGCCGGGGCCTTCGCGCCCGAAGCCCCCATGGACGAAAGCGAGCGCCTGACGGTCTTCGGGGCGCGCAAATCTTCGCCCAAGGTCGGGGGCAAGCCGCGCTTCCTCGGCCTGATCCTGACGGCGCTGCTGATCCTGCTGCTGCTGGCCGTGGCCGCACTGGCCGCGCTCAACGACGAGACGATCTCGCGCTGGCTCGGCTTGGACGAGGCGCCGGTCCAGACCGCCGCCGCCCCGCCTGCACGGCCCGCGATGGAAACCGGTGAACCGCGGGCCCCGGTCTCGGGCAGCGCCGTGCCCGAGACACCGCAGCCCGAAGGGCCCGCCCCGGTCCCGTCCCTGCCGGAAAGGCCGGACCCCGGCGCACCCGCCTCGGACCAACCCGAGGTGCAGACGGGCACACCCGCTGCCCCGGACGACGCTGCGCCCGAAGACGAGTCCCCCGCGCAGCCCCAGCCGGAGCGCTTCGAGGCGGCACAAGCGTCGGACCCGGCGCCGCGTGCCACACCCCCCGGCACCGTCTTGTCCCCTGCCGAAGCGCAGCGGATCTATGCCGCCACCGGCGTCTGGCAACGGGCGCCGCGCATCCCCGACAGCCCGCGCGGCCAGGCGTTCGAGGAGATCCCCGTCTCGGACGGCTTCGCCACCCCCGACCGGCGTCCGCCGAACGGCCTGCCAAGGGGCACGGCGCAGGACGCGGTAATCGCGCGGCCGCCGAACCCGCCAGCCCCGGACACCGAGTTCGAATTCGGCCCGGACGGCTTTGTCGTCGCAACGTCGGAAGGGGCGCTGACCCCGGACGGCATCCTCGTTTACGCGGGCGCGCCCGCACTATCGCCGCCCCCACGTCCTGGAACCGAGCCGCCCGAACGGACCGTCCTCGAGCAATTGGCGGCGGTGATCCCCGACGAGGCTCCCGCGCGGGCCGACCCCGAAGCCGGCGTTATGGTCATCGCCGCCCAGCCGCTTCTGACCCCGCCGGTACGGCCTGGCACGCCACCCCCCGCGGCAGAGCAGGAAACGGAGGCTGCAGAGGGCCCGGCAGAGGACGGCCTGAACGTCATCCCGACCGCCCCGCCGCTGATCCCACCCGCGCGGCCCGACCGCGTCACCGCCGCGGCGGACACCCCGGGGCCGAGTGGTTTGATCGCCGAAGATGCCCCGACCCTGCGCCCGCGCCCTCGGCCGGACGGCTTGGCGCCGCCAGCGCAGGAGGACGACGGCACGGCTGACGAGGACGAGGCCAGCCTGACCCTCGACACCGAGATTGCCGCAGCCGTCCAGCAAGCCGCGGCGCGGCCCGATCCATTTGCGGATGCCACCGAACAGGCGCCGCTGGCCAGCCTGCGCCCCGGAACGCGGCCAGGAAATTTCGACCGCATCGTCGCCAGCGCCCGGCCGGCCCCGGCGGTGGCGCAGCCGGCCCGGCCCAGCGGGCCGACCACCGCCAGCGTCGCCCGCGCGGCGACCGATGAAGGGGCGATCAACCTGCGCCGGGTGAATCTGATCGGGGTCTACGGCTCGTCCAGCGACCGCCGGGCGCTGGTCCGGCTGTCGAACGGGCGCTACACCCGCGTCACGGTGGGCGACCGGCTGGATGGCGGGCGCGTTCGGGCCATCGGGGCGGGGTCGCTTGTCTACGACAAGCGGGGGCGCCGCATCTCGCTCGAGGTGGGCGGCTGACCGCTTGCAAATTCCGCCGGGCCATTCAAGGCTGTCTGCATGCTTGAAACCCTTCTGCTCGCCACGATCCTGCTGGGCGCCGCGGTCTTGGCCGTGCCCCTGGCCGCGCGGCTGGGACTGGGTTCGGTGCTGGGCTACCTGCTTACGGGCGTCGCCGTGGCCCCGATCCTGGGCGCCGAGGCGCAGGAGCTTCAGCACATCGCGGAGTTCGGCGTCGTCATGATGCTCTTCCTGATCGGGCTGGAACTGGAGCCGCGCGCGCTCTGGGCCATGCGGGACCGGCTGATCGGCATGGGCGGGCTTCAAGTCACGCTGACGACCGGGCTGCTGACCGCGCTGTTCTGGATGACCGGCCTGGCCTGGCAGGCTGCACTCGCCGTGGGTCTGATCTTCGCACTGTCCTCGACCGCCATCGTGCTCCAGACGCTGACCGAGAAAAGGTTGATGCAGACCGCCGGCGGGCGGGCCACCTTCTCGGTGCTGTTGACCCAGGACATCGCCGTGATCCCGATGCTGGCCGCCCTGCCCCTGCTGGCCATCCAACAGCCCGTGACCTTCGCGCCCGACGGCTCGATGGCACGCGCGGACGCCCCGGGCGGCGACCCGCACGGCGGCTCCATGTCCCTGGTCCAGGGGCTGCCGGCCTGGGGCGTCACCCTGGTGACCATCGCCGCGGTGGCGGCGGTGATCCTGGCAGGCATCTACCTCACGCGGCCACTCTTCCGCTACATCCACCAGGCCCGCCTGCGCGAGATGTACACGGCTCTGGCCCTGCTCATCGTCGTGTCCATCGCCACGCTGATGGGGCTGGTGGGCCTTTCGGCGGCGCTGGGCACCTTCCTTGCCGGCGTGGTGCTGGCCAACTCGGAATTCCGGCACGAACTGGAAAGCGACCTGGAACCTTTCAAGGGGCTGCTGCTGGGGCTGTTCTTCATCACCGTGGGCGCGGGGATCGACTTTGGCACCCTGGCCGGGGCCCCGCTGCGTATCCTCGGGCTGACGGCGGCGGTCATCGGGATCAAGCTGCTGGTCCTTTTCGTGCTGGCGCTGGGCTTCGGCCTGCGCGGCCGCGACCGCTGGCTTTTCACACTGGGGCTGGCGCAGGCGGGGGAATTCGGCTTCGTGCTGTTGTCCTTCTCACTGCAACAGGGGGTTCTCGGGCAGACCCTGGGGGCCGAGCTGCTTCTGGTGGTGGCCCTGTCCATGCTGGCCACGCCCCTTCTCTTCATTCTCTACGAGGGCATGGCCCGGCGCGCGGCCGCGGCCCACGACCATCCAGATCCCGAAGCCGACGAGATCGACGAAACCGGCCTGGTCATCATTGCCGGGATCGGGCGCTTCGGACAGGTGGTCAACCGCCTGATCCAGAGCGTGGGATATTCGACCGTCGTGCTGGACGGGAACCTGTCGACCGTGCAGACCATGCGGCACTTCGGCTTCAAGGGCTTCTTTGGAGACCCGACCCGCCCCGACATCCTGCATTCGGCGGGGCTGGACGCGGCCAAGGTGCTGGTCGTGGCACTCGATGACAAGGCAGCCTCGGTGCAGCTCGTCTCCTACGCGCGGCGCCACCGCCCCGACATTCACATCGTGGCCCGGGCCCGCGACCGGGTGCATGTCTACGAGCTTTACGCCGCAGGGGCCGACGACATCGTGCGCGAGCTGTTCGACAGTTCCCTGCGGGCGGGGCGCTACGTGCTTGAAAACCTCGGCCTGACCGACCATGAGGCCGCCGAGGCCGAAATGACCTTCTCGCGCCACGACAGGCGCCTGCTGCGCGACCTTGCGCGGCTTTGGGATCCCGAGGTGCCGATCTCGCAGAACGACGCCTATGTCGCCCGGGCCCGCGGCGCCGACCGCGAACTCGAAATCCAGCTGGCCGAGAGCCTTGACCAGGCGGAACGGATGCGGTCACGCGCCGGGGGCCGCGCCCCCCCGCAAAGACCCGGAGACGGGTCGCGGGACACCTAGGAGACCCGCCGGTATTTTCGCGACGCACCTAGCGGCAGCGCAGGCTATCGGGACCGGTATAGGCGCCCATGTCACGGCTTATCAGCTTGCCCGCCTCAAGCCGGGTGGCCTGGGCACGGGACCAGTCGGCATTGGCCGTGATGATCTCGGGACCATTGCCGCAATCGAAAACACCGCCCTCGATGACAGGCGCGCCGTAGCGGTGGTTGGTATGGCCGGTCGCGGCGGCCTCTTCGGTGATCTGCCACACCCCGTCGGTCCGGTGGACTTCGACGATGCGCAGGACCTTGGCCAGGTGGGGTCGATCGACATAAGCCACCTCGGCCCGGCCATCACCGTCGAGGTCGGCAATGCCAGCAACCGCCAGCCAGCGATGGCGCTGGCCGATGGGGGCGCTCGCGGCGACCGGGACGACCCGCCCCCCGAGATGATCGAAGACCTGGATGCGGGCCCCCGACTGAAACCCGCTCAGGACCGCGACAACCTCGGGCGTTCCGTCCCCGTCGAGATCGGCAAGACGCGGCACAGTGTCCTCGAAAACCGCGTTCGTCCAGGCGAACCCGTGGCTCTCAAGCTGCGTCTCGATGATCAGGCGCGCGTATTCGCCACCATCGACAGCGCCATGCGCATAGGCCGATGTCGGTTCCGCGTATCGGGCGCCGGTGATTTCGGCCGCGGCAGGACCGGCCAGTACGGCCCCGACAAGCGCCGCTCGGATCAAATCTGCTTTTCGGGCATCTGCACCACCAGCCCGTCCAGCGCGTCGCTGACCTTGAGTTGGCAGGTCAGGCGCGACCGTTCCGGGTCAGGCTCGTAGGCGAAGTCGAGCATGTCCTCTTCCATCGGGTCCTTCGCGGGCAGCTTCTCGACCCAGTCGGGCGACACGTAGACATGACAGGTGGAACAGGCGCAGGCCCCGCCGCAATCGGCCTCGATGCCCGGAATGCCGTTGTCGCGCGCGCCTTCCATCACGGTCAGCCCGTTGGCCACGTCGACGACATGTTCCTTGCCGCCGTGTTCGATGTAGGTGATCTTCGCCATGCTGTGCCCTTTGTTTGTGGTGCTTCAATCGGAACCTAGGTCCTGGCAGAGGTCTTCGCCAGCCCATTCGCCGCGAAAAGTGACGCGCAAACGACACCTCCCGGGGTGCGGGGGCATCCGGACACGGCGCAGCTTGGCGCGGGCCCTGCGGCGGCCTAGTGTGACGCCTCAAACGGGGCCACGCCCCACCAAGACGAGCCCTGCATGATCCTCAGACCGCCCCCCTACGTGCTTTGCCTGCTGTGCATGAGCCTGTTCGCCTGTACCGCTCCCGGCGGGCATACGCCGGGGCCGCTGGCAGCACCGCCGGTAATCGCGCCAGAGCGGGACGCCTGCCTGGCACGGGTGACGACCCCGGCAATCTTCGAGACCGTGACCGACCAGGTCATGGTCCAGCCCCCCGCGCTGGACAGCGACGGCACCCTGCGCGAGCCGGCGGTCTACCGCACGGTCACTCGCCAGCGCATTGTCCGCGAACGCCGGGCGGTCGAGTTCGAGACCCCCTGCCCCGGGGTGATGACCCCGGCGTTCATCGCCTCGGTGCAGCGGGCGCTCAAGGCGCGAGGGTATTACCGGGGGGCAGTCACCGGCACGCTCGATGCCCGCACCGGGCGCGCGATCCAGCGCTACCAGCGCGACCGAGGCGACGTAGACACCACGACCCTTAGCCTGCGCAGCGCAAGGGACCTTGGACTGGTGGCCGTGCCGCGCGCGCCTGCCGAATAGGCGCCGCACCCGCGATTCCCGCAATGGAACGTCCCGGGTGTCGTGCAGGCACTCAAAGCTGACCGGGCCAAAGGGCGCCTTCAAAAGAATTGGGGCGCCCGACCGGGCGCCCCTCGCATTCGACAAGACAGCGTATCGTTCACTCCAGAGACAGCGCCACGAAGCGCGGCTCACCGCCCCGGCGGATCAGCATCAGGATGGACTTGCGGCCGGCATCGCGGGCCTCTTCAACGCGGGTCTGGAAATCTTCGACCGAGGTGACACCGGACTGGTTGGCCTCGGTAATCACGTCACCGGCCAGAAGCCCCTTGGAGGCGGCTTCGCTCTCGGGGTCGATCTCCATGATGACGAGGCCTTCATCCGGTGCCACACCCAGTTCGCTTGCCATATCCTCGGTGATTTCGGACAGGGTCATGCCCAGCATCGAGGTGGTGGCGGGTTCCGTCGGATCGGGTTGCGCGTCCTGCGGGAAGGCCGCGGCCTGCGCCGTCTCGCGGCGACCCAGCTTGACCGTCAACTGGCGCATCTCACCGTCGCGCAGCACCGCCACGGGCACGTTCTTGCCCACGGGGCTGTTGCCCACCACGCTGACCAGTTCGCGGGTATCGGCCACGTCGACCCCGTCAAAGGTCAAGATGATGTCGCCGGGCTCGACTCCGGCGGTGCGCGCCGGGCCTTCGGGCACGTCGGTGACCATCGCGCCTTGCGGCTCGTCCAGCCCGTCGATTGCGCCGATCATGTCCGGTGTCACGTCCTGGATTCGCACGCCCAGCCAGCCACGGCGCGTCTCGCCGTATTCCTTGAGCTGGTCCACGACGTTGGTGACCACGGCCGCGGACATGGCGAACCCGATCCCGATCGAGCCCCCGTTCGGCGACAGGATCGCGGTGTTCACGCCGATGACATCGCCGTTCATGTCGAACAGTGGCCCACCGGAATTGCCACGATTGATGGCCGCGTCGGTCTGGATGTAATCGTCATAGGTGCCAGCCAGTTCGCGGTTGCGCGCCGAAACGATCCCCGCGCTGACGGAAAAGCCCTGGCCCAGTGGATTGCCCATGGCCATGACCCAATCGCCCACCTCGGCCGTCTCGCCGTCGCTGTCGCCGAAATCCACGAATGGTAGCGGGCGGTCGGCTTCTACCTTGAGAAGGGCGATATCCGTGTTGGGGTCGGTGCCCACAAGCGTGGCCTCGAGCATCTCCTCGCCGCCTGGGAAAAACTCGATCATGATCTCGTCGGCCCCTTGGATCACGTGGTTGTTGGTCACGATGAAGCCATCCTCGGAGATCACGAAGCCCGAGCCCAGCGCCGAAGACCGGCGCGGCTGGCCGTCGTTGAACTCGTTGAAGAAATCCTCGAAGGGCGAGCCTTCGGGAACGATGCCCTGCGGCCCGGTATTGCCCGCCACCGTCGTGGCAGTGGTGATGTTCACCACCGCCGGGCTGACCTGCTCGGCCAGGTCGGCGAAGGTCTCGGGGCGATCCTGTGCCGCCAGCGGGCTGACCTGCGACAGCACCAGGGCCACGCCCAGAAGAAGTGCCAGGAGCGCGGCCTGGAGGGTGCTGGCCTTGGACTGTTGATCGGACCGTGCGATTGCGATTGCTCTGGAGGTCTTCACGTCGACATCTCCTTTCCTGTTCCCGTGACGCGGCCGATCCCCGGCCACCTTGCATCCGAATGTAGGTCATGCCCGGGGCAGCGCAACGCCAAACCCGGGCCGGTCATGTCTTTGTGAGGGGCTGAGGCCCTTGCCTAATGCGAAAGGGGCGGCCCGTGGACCGCCCCTTTCTCGATGTCTTTCAACCGGCCTACTGCCGCGATGCCGCCGGGGCCCCGCTGGGCGAGCGCAGGTAGTCGAAGAACTCGTGGTCGGGACTGAGCACCAGCCGCGTGTTGTCCTCCTGCATGGCCTTCCGGTAAGCCTCGAGAGAGCGGTAGAACTGGAAGAACTCCTGGTCCTGCCCGAAGGCCTCGGCGAAGATGTTGTTCCGGCGCGCGTCCGCCTCACCCTGGATGATGCGGGCTTCGCGTTCGGCGTCCGAGACAAGCTCGACCACGGTCCGGTCGGCCTGGGCCCGGATGCGCTGGGCGGCCTCGCGGCCTCTCGCGCGTTCGTCCTCGGCCTCGCGTTCACGCTCCGACACCATGCGGCGGAAGGTTTCGGCCAGGTTCTCGGTCGGCAGGTCGGTCCGCTTGAGCCGCACGTCAACGACGGTCAGGCCCAGCTCACTCGCGTCATCCACAGCACCCGACCGGATGCGCTCCATGAGCGCCTGGCGGTCGGCCGAGAGGATCTCGTCCGAGCGAACCGAGCCAAGAACCTCGCGAGTGGTCGCCCGCAGGATCTGTTCGATCCGGCTGTCAGCCACCGCGATGGCCTGGTCGCCGCCGGCGCCAGTCGCCTCGCGGAAACGGTTGACATCCTCGATACGGTAGCGCGCAAAGGCGTCCACGATCAGGCGGCGGTCATCGGCGGGGATGACCTCTTGCTGTGCCATGTCGATCGAGACGATCCGGTCATCGTAGGTGACCACCTGGTCCAGGAACGGCAACCGGAAAGCGAGACCCGGCTCGGTCTTGACCTGCACGACCCGTCCGAAGCGCAGCACCAGGGCCTTTTCGCGCTCATCCACGATGAAGATCGAGCTGAGCACGCCCACGAAGATGATCAGCAGGATCGGCAAGAGATAAACAAGTTTGCGCATCAGTTCGACCCTCCGGTGGTCTGGTCGGTGGGTTGGCGACGCAACTGGTCAAGCGGCAGATAGGGCACCACACCACTGTTGCCCTGACCGTTGTCGTCCAGAAGGATCATGTCGGAGCGACCGAAAACTTCCTCCACCATCTCGAGATAGAGGCGTTCGCGGGTCACGTCTGGCGCCTGCTGGTATTCTTCCAGCACGCTGACGAAGCGGGCCGCCTCACCCTGGGCCTCGTTGACGACGCGGGCGCGATAGCCTTCGGCGTTTTCAAGGATCTGGGCGGCATTACCACGGGCCTCCGCGGTGACGCGGTTGGCGTAAGCGTCGGCCTGGTTCTGCAACTGGATGCGTTCCTGCTCGGCGTCTTGCACGTCGCGATAGGCAGCCAGGGGCGACGTGTCCACGGTTTCCCCGTCCACGTTGATGACGTCCACCCGAGTCGCCGGCGGGTCGGCCTGATCGAGGTTGATCCGGATGATATTCACCCCGCTGTTATAGCTGTCCAGCGTGGATTGAACGGCCTCTTGCAGCCGATCCCGCAACACCGCGCGTTCACGGTTGATGTTGGCCAGCTGCGACTGGGCGATGATCTCGCGCATCGAGGATTCCGCCACGGCCGCGATGGTCTCGGGCGGGTCCTGCAGGTTGAACAGGTAGCGGTCGGGCGAGGTGATGTTCCAGACCACCTGGAACGCGATCTCGACGATGTTCTCGTCGCCGGTCAGCATCAGGCCGGTATCGCCGTCCAGCGTCCGCTGCAGGTTCCGCCCGGAGGTAAGATCGCTCGGCACTTCGTCTTCGCCGATCTCGATCACCTGCTCGCGCGTCACCTGCACGACCTGCGCCGTGACCAGCGGCCAGGGCGCGAAGTTCAGGCCGGGCTGGCCGATGCAGGGCTCGATGCACTCGCCAAGGAAAAGCTCGACCGATTTTTCCTCGGGCCGAACGGTGTAAAAGCTCGTGGCGACCCAGGCCACGACGGCCAACAGAACGCCCAGCCCGATCATTCCGCGCGAGATCTGCGGCCCGTCGCCGCCTCCGCCACCATTGGGGCGATTGCCCCCGTTTCCGCCGCCCATCAGGACACGCAGCTGGTCGCGGGTCTTGTTCACGATCTCGTCGAATTCGGGCATCTGCGGTTCCTGGCCGGGCCTGCGCCCGCCCCCGCCGTTGTTGCGGTCGCGGTCGTCTCCGCCGCCGCCACTACCGCCGCCCCCCCAGGGGCCCTGGTTGTTTCCAGCCATCCGGTTAACATTTCCCTTGTTGCTACCGCCCCGTTACGAGGCGCATTTCATTGCTGCATATGTGGGCCTTGGCCCCGGCTTTTCAAGCCGTTCGCACGGGTGCGCGCATGGTCACCAGTTCCTCGGAAATCGTCGGATGCACGGCCACGGTTCGATCGAAATCCTCTTTCGTGGCGCCCATCTTGACGGCAATGCCCGCCAGTTGAATCATCTCGCCCGCATTGGGGCTGACGATGTGGCAACCCAGAACCCGGCGCGTCTCGGCACAGACCACCAGTTTCATCAGAACCCGGTCGGGCCGCCCGGCAAAGGCTGTCTGCATCGGCTTGAACGAGGTGCAATAGACCTCGATCGGCCCGGCGTCGCGGGCCTCTTCCTCGGACAGGCCCACGGTGCCCATCTCGGGCTGGGTGAAGATGGCCGAGGGAATGAGCGCATGGTCCACCGGGGTCGGCTGGCCCTTGAAAACCGTGTCCACAAAGGCCATCCCCTCGCGGATCGCCACCGGGGTCAGCTGCACGCGGTCGGTCACGTCGCCGATGGCGTGAATCGATGGGACCCGCGTCTGCGAATAGGCATCCACGATCACCTCGCCGCGGCGGCCCAGTTCGACCCCGGCCTGTTCCAGCCCGAGACCGTCGGTGTTGGGCGTGCGGCCCGTGGCGAACATGACCTTGTCGAAGACCCGCTCGGTTCCATTGGTGGCCTTGACCCGCACCCCCGCGCCCTCGGGCGTCATCCCGATCACGTTGGTGCCAAGGTGCAGATCGATGCCGCGCTGCTGCATTTCTTCGGCGACCAACCCGCGCGCCTCCCCGTCGAAGCCGCGCAGGATCTGCGCACCACGGTAGAACTGCGTGACCTCGACGCCAAGCCCGTGCAGGATGCAGGCGAACTCGCAGGCGATGTAGCCGCCGCCGACGATCAGGATGCTTGCGGGCAGCGCGTCCAGCTTGAAAATGTCGTTCGAGGTGATCCCCAGCTCGGCATTCTCCATCTCGGGCAGGGCGGGTCGGCCACCGGTCGCCACGAGGATGTGCTTGGCCGAGACCGTGGTATCATTCACGGCGACCTCGTGCGGCCCCGTGACGCGGGCCCTGCCGTCGTGAACCGTCACCTCCGAGCCGTCCAGAAGCCGCCGATAGACACCTTCCAGGCGCTCCAGCTCCGTATCCAGTTGGCCGCGGAAGCGTTGCCAATCGAAGGTGCCCTCGGCAATGTCCCAACCATAGGCGCGGGCATCGGTGACCATCTCGCGGTATTCGCTGGCAAAGACCATCAGCTTCTTGGGTACGCAGCCGCGGATCACGCAGGTGCCGCCCATGCGGTATTCCTCGGCCAGCGC
>NZ_DATFIP010000039.1:0-36095 GCF_035270045.1 Salibaculum sp. | reverse complement strand
ATGAAAGATGTGACGATCGTCGGTCGCGGGATCGGGGCTGGACCTTTGCGCGTTTCTTGCAGGCGTGGAGGCGTGCCTCCATCGTGTGGTCCGGCTTGATTGTTGGTGCATCGTCGGCCTCTGGTCCATCGGAACGATGCTTTCAGGTGCATGCGGTCGGTAGCCCAGAGCGATGTGCGGCCTGACGGTGTTGTAGCGGATACGCCATTGAACGATCATGATTTGGGCGTCGCGCAGGCTGAAGAAGATTTCGCCGTTCAACAGTTCGTCACGGCACCGGGCGCCGAAGCTTTCGCAGCAGCCCGTCGCCCATGGTGATCCCGGCTCGGTATATGTGGTCTTGGCACCGACGGCCGAGATCACGGCCCCGTTGATCTTTGAAGCGTTGTTCAACGGTCCGCAGGACGATGAAGAGGAATTCGATCGCTGGATGGAAGACGATCACATTCCGCTTTTGCTGGAGTGCGATGACTGGCTGGCGGTCAGGCGGTTTTCCCTACCCGTGGCGGAGCCCGTTCCCGCTACCAGGCTGGCTATCCACTATCTTGCGTCCCATGATGCGCTGACCTCGCCCGAGTGCGCCGCGGCGCGTGATACGGAGTTTCAGAAGCGCATCGCGCGGCTTTCCTGGATGGACCAGCGGCGCCATGGTCTTTTCAAGGCTCACAGAGATCGCTATCCGGGACTTCAAGGAGCCGATTGAACCAATGGTGGGCCGCTTTTCGCGGCCCTCTTTATATAACCGGTGCGCGGGCTACCCGAAATGGGTCAGGCGGCGCTGCCATCATCCGGGTCATTGATTTCATTGCAGGTCATCCTGAATTTCCGCTTGGCTTCGGTAAATCTGCTGCGCAAATAGGCCAGATTGAGCGGAACGGTCAGATCATTGCAGTCCGCGACCGGGCGGTAGACGACGTTGGGCATGCGAAATGACTGGATCGCGGCGGGCACCACCGCCACGCCGAACGAGGCGGCGACCATACTGATCGCAGACACGACCCGTTCGGTGGTGTGCATGACCTTTGGAGCGAAACCGGCGTTCTTGCAGGCCAACATCAGTTCTTCGTGGATGCCGGAGCCGTTCACGTGCCGGAAGATGACGAAATTGACGTCCGACAGTTCTTCAAGACGCAACGGAACGCCTTCCTCGGCGGCCAACGGGTGGCGAGCGGGGATTGCGACGACCATCCCCTCATGGCTGAGTGTGTGCTGTTCAACTGTCGGATAACGTTCCACATCCAAACGCACGAAAGCGAAATCCAGCCTCTCTTCCTCCAGCAGAGCCAGAAGATCATGATTGGCCCCTTCCTCGATCTGGAGGGAAATAAGCGGATGCTGGGCGCGAAACTCTTCAATGATGGCAATCGTGATGGGGTGCATGGAAGCGGAACTGGTCAACCCGATAAGCAGGTTGCCTTCTTGACCAAGGTTGAAGTTTCGCACGCGTTCGACGGCTTCTTCGACCGAACCAAGTATACGTCGTGCGTCTGAAAGAAAGACCTTGCCGGCCGCGTTGAGCCGAATCTTGCGCGGCTGGCGATCAAAGAGGTCCACACCGAGATCTTCCTCGAGAACTTTGATCTGCTGGCTGAGTGGTGGTTGCTGGATGCCCAATCTCGCGGCCGCGCGAGTGATGTGCTCTTCTTGAGCCACCGCCACGAAATACCGCAAATGTCGTAGTTCCATGGAAAAACCCCCGTTGATCTCATCGCCTCGTCACTTTACACGAAATTGCATATCGGTAGAATATTATTCGGGCCAAATTAAGCATTTTACGATCCGTAAGCAGTATTGTTCGTCACCTTTGCACTGGCAGTCGTTCATCAGCGCGTGGGAGCCCGCGGCTCCGCCGGAAACGGTCAGATAACGGCCACGCCGATGGCCTGTGGATGGGCGAGGATCAGGGCGACGAATGCGACAAGGCCGACAAGGCACCGCATGATCGCCTCTGGCCAGCAGCGTGGCCGTTGAAGACGCGGGGCGGCCTTGCGCGCGGCATTGAGCGTGTCCCAGCGTGCCGGGCCGAGGTCCCGCCGCTTGCGCCTGTCGATCAGCGTTTGCCCGGCGATGGCAAATCCACCCAGCACACCGAACAGGATGACATGGGCCAGATCGCCGTTTGGCAAGAGGTGCACGCCGGCCCAGAGAGCCAGCGCCAGCAGGATCGGGTGCCGGGTCCAGCGCACGAGGCCCGCGCGGTCAGGGTCGAAGGTGTCGTTCCCCGACCCGCCGAAGGAAAATGGATTGGGCCGCGCGATGGAGAGCGCCAGGATCAGGCACACTGCCAGCATACCCAGATGCGCGACAGGGCGGTGCCAGCCCGCCTGATACCAAAGCGTGAGGTGGGGCGCCGAGCCCGCTGCCCGGATCAGGGCCGTCAACATCGCCAGCGATAGGGCCGAGTAGGCCAACCCGAAACCGCGCGCGCCGAGCACGGCGACCAGCCGCGCCTTGACCGCCGGGCGCACCGGGATCGAGTGCGTCAGGAAAAAGCTCGCGAAGACAGCGGCGAAACCGGGCCATCCCATGGTTATTTCCCCAGTTTCGGGCGCAGTAGCGACGGGCCGTAGGCCGCCACGAATCCCGCGAAGGCGACAAGCCACAGCATCCCGGACACGTGGCTCATGGCACTATGCGCAGGCGACAGGAGCCGTGCCAGGACCGCACCGAACAGGCAAATGTAGATCACTACGGTCGCCCGGGACGCGGCCAGCGCCTGGCCGGTATGGCCAAGGCTGGCCCGGGTCATCACGGCCATGGTCATCGCACCGATCGCACCGGTCATCCACAGGTGCTGCGCCGATGCGGCATCGGCTGCGACGGTGATCGAAGCCACCCCAAGGGCAAGCGCGCCCGCAGGAATGAACAGGTAGGCGGCATGCAGGACCCAGAGCAGCGGCTCGCGCAGCGTTCGGTGCGGTTGCCAGCGGCCCTGACGTGCCAGGTGCAGCACCCCGGTGGCGATCAAGGCCACCCCGGTCTGGGGGGCGAACGGTCGATAGACCCAGGCCGCGAGCACGGCCATGGTGACCAACAGGACCAGCTTGTCGAACCGCTGCATCGGTGGCGCGGGACGTGCGGGCCGGTTGGCCTTGACCAACCAGTTGCGGGTGAAGGACGGCACGATCCGGCCGCCGACCACCGCGATCATCATCACGGCCGTTGCAAGGCCAAGACGCAGACCGACGCCCTGCGCCGGATAACCGCCCGTCATGGCCTCGGCATGGAACAGGGCATTGGCCAGCGTGAAAACCACCAGCAGCGCCAAGACGATCAGGTTGCGCCAGTTCTGACCGGCCAAGATCTCGCGCAGGATCAGGCCGCCAAGCACCACGGGAAACGCCAGGTCCAGGACCGGTGCGATGGGGGGCGGGACCAGCGCCGAGAACAGCACAGCGAACCGGCCTGCCACCCACAGCGCAAAGAGCGCGGCCAGGCGCCAGCCGACAATCGGCAAACGGCCGGTCCAGTTCGGAACGGCCGTAAGAAGGAATCCGGCAAGAACCGCGCCGAGATAGCCGAAAAGGAACTCGTGGGCATGCCAGGAGACCGGGTCGAACCGGCTCGGCAGGCTAAGTGCCCCCGCCAGGGCCGGCAACCAAAGCAGCATCGCCACCATGGCCCAGGCCGCGCCGAACAGGAAAAAGGGCCGGAACCCGAAGCTGAAGAGCGCCGGCCCCCGCCAGGCGCGCATTTGCTCTGCCGATGTGCTTGTCATCCTCGGTCTCCTGCAGGGGCGGGCCCCGGGTCTGCCTGGTCCATGACTGTCCGAAGGGGAGGGGGAAATATCAGGTCGCCGCTGTCCCTATCACGCAGCCCGGCCCGATGGGCCCCGCGTTGGCCACGATCGGCCCGCTGCCCCGACCCAAGAACAGTGCGCCGTAGAAGGTCGAGCCCCCCATGGAGGATGTTGCGCGCCCGGGATTTGGTCAGGAATTCAGCCATGTTCCGGCCTCCTTGAGTGCGGGATGCCCGTTTTTAGCCCCGCGAGCAGGCCCGGAGTTTGTGCCAACGCAAAGTTCGGCGCGATGGCGCGCCTAGGGTGATCCCGAAAGGAGGTTCCCGATGGCGCGTATCCGCATTGACGACCCGGACCTTCCGCTGGCCGATCTGATGAGTGAATGGCCGCAGACCATCCACGTTTTCATGCGCTACAGGATGCTGTGCGTGGGATGCCTCGTCAGCCCGGTCCACACTGTGACCGATGCCTGTGCGGCCTATCACATGGATGAAGAGCTGTTCCTGGGGGAGCTGATGCGGGCCGCCGGTTTGGCCTGATGGCCGTCATCCCTGGCCGAGAACCATCAGGGCATGGGGGTCGCGCACGGTGATGCGCTTGCGCCGGCTTTCGACAAGGCCGCGCTTTTCCCAGCCGCTGAGCACCCGGCTGACGGTATGCAGCGTCGTGGCCGTCAGCTCCGAAAGGTCTTGGCGCGTGATCGGAAAGTCGATCTCGATGCCGTTCTCGACCTTGCGGCCGGTCTGGTTGATCAGGCGCAGCAAGGCGTTGGCTACCCGTTGTTCGACCTGCTGCGTGGCCATTTCCATGACGTGACTGTGCACTTCGGCAAGCCTGTTGCCGAGCGTCTTGTAGGTCTCTGTGGCGAACCCGTCGTATTCGGCGACGAAGGTATCCCAAAGCCGCATGGGCCAGCTCAGCGCGATGGACTCGGACGCGGCAACGGCGGTCGCCGGGTATGTGTCGCGCCCGATGGCTTTGGCGATGCCCATCAACTGCCCGGCGGGAATGTGCAATGCGGTGATCTGTTCGCCGGTCGGCGACGTCCGGACGACACGGACGTATCCGTCCAGCAGCATGTAGAATCGCTCTGCCGGATGGCCTTCTTCGAAGATCGCGACGCCTTCTTCATAGCGCCGCGCGGACGCCTGATCCAGGATCGTGCGGATCTGCCGGGTCTCGAGGCGCGAGAACGGCGGCAGATGCGTCAGCAGGCTCTCGTCGAGTCGCGGCAGCGTTTTTCGCATGGGTCCATCAGACATGGGCACCGTTTGCCACAGATCGCCCGGCGAAACCAACGTGGCTTTCGGCCCGTTCGTGCCGAAAGTTTGTGCCAGCGCAACATCGGTCCGACCGCACCCGGTAGTATTCCCTCAATCGCAACGATGATCTGAAAGGAAAACACCGATGATCCGAACATTCGCTACCGGCTTGGCATTCGCCGCCCTGATGGGCGGTGCCGCTGTCGCAGAAACCTTCGAAGTCCAGATGCTCAACATGGGCACGGACGGCGAACGCATGGTTTTCGAGCCGGCATTCGTGCAGGCCGAGCCAGGCGACACCATCAAGTTCATCGCCACCAACCCCGGCCACAATGCCGAAACCAACGACGGGATGATCCCCGAAGGCGCTGAAGGCTTTACCGGGCGCATCAACGAGGAAATCGAGGTCACGATGACCGAGGAAGGCGTCTACGGCGTCATCTGCAAGCCCCACTTCGCCATGGGCATGGTGATGACAATCGCCGTTGGCGACGTTGACGCCCCCGAGGACTTTCTGGCCGGCCGCGTGCCGCCGAAAGCCAAGCAACGGTTCGAAGCCCAGCTCGACAACCTGTGATCCTTTTGAGGCGTGCGGGCGGATGCGCCCGCCGTCCTGACCAATCCCATGGAGGGAACAATGACCAAATTCATCAACCCCGGCCTTTCAAAGACAAGCCGCAGGAATGTCCTGCGCGGCTCGGTCCTTGCCGGCGCCGCTGCCATGACAGGCACGGCCGCCCTGACCGGCCCGCGCGCGCCCCGGCTCGACCGCGCCAATGCGACCTCTGCGCGGCTCTACAAGGCCGCCGGTGAGCAGACCGCCGACAGCACGGCGAAACCCGCCGATCTTTCGGGCTATACCCGCGTCAAGCAGGAGCTGGTCGCGCCCCCCTTCGCGCCCGAACATGAACAGGTCGCGACAGGAGAGCCCAAGATCGTCGAGATCACGATGGACACCACCGAGCGGCTCATGGTCGTGGACGAGGATACCGGCGCATCGGTCTGGGCGCTGACCTACAACGGTTCGGTTCCCGGCCCGCTCATCATCGTGCACGAAGGCAACATGGTCGAGCTGACCCTGCGCAACCCGCATGACAGCATGATGGAGCACAATATCGACTTCCACGCCTCCACGGGTGCCCTTGGCGGCGGCGGGCTGACCCAAGTCTACCCCGGCGAGGAGGCCGTGCTGCGCTGGAAGGCGACCAAGCCCGGCTGCTTTACCTATCACTGCGCGCCTGGCGGGGCCATGATCCCCTATCACGTCACCCACGGCATGAACGGTGCCATCATTGTGCTGCCGCGCGACGGTCTGAAGGATGCCCAGGGCAACCCGCTGCGCTATGACAGCATCGCCTATTTCGGGGAACAGGACTACTACCTGCCGATGGACGAGAACGGCGATTACAAGACCTATGACGCCGCCGGCGACGACTATGCCGACAGCCTTGAGGCCATGCGCGGGCTGGTTCCGACGCACCAGGTGTTCAACGGCGCGGTAGGGGCCCTGACGGGCGAGAACGCGTTGAAGGCCAAGGTCGGTGAAACCGTTCTGATGGTGCACAATTCGTGCAACGTGGACAGTCGTCCGCACCTGATCGGCGGGCATGGGGACTACGTCTGGGAAAGTTCCTTCACAGACCCGCCGCTGACCGGGATGGAAACGTGGTTCGTCCGCGGCGGCAGCGCGGCTGCGGCGCTTTATACCTTCGAGCAGCCGGGCGTCTATGCCTATGTGAACCACAACCTGATCATCGGCGCGATGCTCGGGGGGACCGCTCACTTCGTCGTCGAGGGGGACTGGAACAATGACCTGATGGAACAGGTCGTCGCCCCGCGTCCCTTCGCCACCTGACCCGAAAGGACCAGAACCATGACCGCCCCCCGGAAAGCAAGGCCCACCGCCCGGTTCGCCCTGATCCCGGCTGTGCTGATCGCCGTGGGGGCGGCCCTTCTCGGCGCCGCGCTGACCTGCCGTGGCGCCGATCACGACCTTGCGCTGCTGCCGACTATGGCAGCCGGACCCGTCACCCTGTCGACGGGTGCGCAGCTTCATGTCCAGAAACATGAAGTAACCGTCGCCGAATGGAATCGCTGCCACGACGGAGGCGCTTGCACGCTGCGGCTGCGCGCGCGACCCGATCAGGACCCGCTCTTGACCCCGGCCACCGGGATCAGCCATGCCGACGCGATGGAATATCTGGGTTGGATCAACAATGAGACCGGGATGGACTTCCGCCTGCCCACCGCCGCGGAGTGGCGCGAGATCGCTCGTCCGGTGCTGCACGAAGATGCCGTCCCGATCTTCACGGACCCGTCGCTTGCATGGGCTTCGACCTACCTGACCGAAGACCTGGCACCCCGCGCGCTGATGCCGCAGGGTAGTTTTTCGACCTCGCCCGCCGGCATCTCGGACCTTGATGGCAGCGTCTGGGAATGGACGCAGGATTGCTATGCGGGCGCGGCGCAGGGTATCGACCCCGCGCGGTGCCCGGCCTATTTCGTCGGCGGAGAGCATGTCGCTGCGATGTCCTTCCTCATCCGTGATCCGGCCCGCGGTGGCTGCGCCGTTGGAATGCCGCCCGCCCACCTGGGAGTGCGTCTTGTGAGCGACCGGACAGCCCAGAGCCCGTGAGCGGGACTTTCCGTCTATTCCGGCCTGGAAAGCGTGCCGATTGATGAATGGGCACGTTCACCGTGATCCTGGAGAGGAAAGGAAAACGGAAGCCGCCATCCGGATCACGCGGCCGCACCAGGTTGCGATTTGACAGCATGCAAATGCGTGCCCCCGGCGGCGGGCTGCAAGAGATCCTCGTTTTGCCCTTGAGCGCAAGGCCGCTTGAGAGGGCTTCGATCACCAGAGTGTCAGGCTTGGGATCATCGGCGAGTCTTGCAAGATCGGACAGGTAGCGTGTGCTGCCGCCTTGCGGCGGTGCAAATGGCTGCGCCGTGTCGATGACGTTTCCCGTTATCGGCTTTCACCATGACGCCGCGAGCGGCGCGCGCCCGAGACGAAACCCGCGCCCCGGCCGATACCATGACAGGGCGGTTTGGAAACGTTGGAAAGGTGCCACGTCCGCGGGGGGACCGAGTTGACCTGTTTCATAAATCCTCATGGTTGCGCTGCGGTGGACGCGACCGATCCGTCCTGTGCCCAGATCGCGCTTGCGCGTGGTCAGTTCGGCAGCCTTGCTCCGCCGGGGCGGTTTCGCTACCGCGTACATATCGGTTATATGGTGCCGGACAGGGGCGACAAAGGAGCGTCTCGCTCGCCTCGCGGTCCTGTCGTCCGAGCCTGACCCGGGATGCACCGGCGGCGTGTGATGATCGGGGCCATTCTTGTTTGCGTCGGGTATGCCAGGTGTCGTCGTCGAGGGGCACCTATCGGGGATATTGGGGCGTGGTCCAGCGCAGCGGCGGGCGCCGCCGACAGGTTGAAGATATGAATATGAATATAAGTCAACACGCTAGATTGTCGGTGGCCCCGATGATGGACTGGACCGATCGGCACTGCCGGTTCTTTCATCGGCTCATGTCGCGTGAGACGCTGCTTTATACCGAAATGGTCACCGCCCCCGCGCTGGTTCGTGGCGGGGCGCGGCATCTGCTGCGTTTCGACCCGGCCGAACAGCCCGTGGCGCTGCAACTGGGGGGCTCGGACCCCGCGGAACTGGCACAGGCCGCGCGCATGGGCGCGGACGAGGGCTACCGCGAGATCAACCTGAATGTCGGCTGCCCCAGCGACCGGGTCAAATCCGGCTTCTTCGGCGCGGTGCTCATGGAGCGCCCGGCGCTGGTGGCCGAGTGCTGTGCCGCGATGATCGCCGCCCAGCCCGCCGAGGTGACGGTGAAATGCCGCATCGGCGTGGATGACCAGGACCCCGACGAGGTGCTGCCGGACTTTCTGGAAAGGATCCGGGCCGCGGGGGTGCGGCGGGTCGCGATCCATGCGCGCAAGGCCTGGTTGCAAGGGCTTTCCCCCAAGGAGAACCGCGATATTCCGCCGCTTGACCACGATCTGGTCCACCGGATGAAGACGGAATTTCCCGATCTTCACCTCTCGTTGAACGGTGGCATTGCCTCGCTTGCGGCAGCGCAGGATCACTTGGCGCGCGGAATCGACGGGGTAATGATCGGACGCGCGGCCTATCACACGCCCGCCGAGATCCTGCTGGATACCGATCGTGCGATCTTTGGCGGGGCCGCGGGGCCGGATCGACACGCGGTGGTCGAGGGGATGCGCCCCCATATCGCCGTTCACCTGGCCGAGGGCGGCAAGCTGGCCCAGGTCACGCGTCACATGCTGGGGCTCTTCGCTGGCCTGCCGGGGGCGCGGCAATGGCGGCGGGTGCTGTCGGAACAAGGCCACCGAGACGGTGCCGGGCTGGACGTGCTGGACCGTGCGCTGGCGGCCATGGAGCAGGCGGCGGCCTGAGGGATTGCAGCCCCTCTCTCCGGCGGGCATGAGGGGCCGGAAGGGGGACGGATCATGCCTGACGTGACACTTGTGATCAGCATGGGCGCCATGCTGCTGGCCATCGGCGCCTTTGCCGGGGTGTTGGCTGGGCTGCTGGGCGTCGGCGGCGGTATCGTGCTGGTCCCCGCCTTCTACCATGTCTTTGCCGGGCTGGGCTATGACAGTCCGCAACTGATGCAGATGTGCCTGGCCACCTCGCTGGCCACGATCATCGTGACCTCGGCGCGCTCGGTGCTCAGCCACAACCGCAAGGGCGCGGTGGATTGGGATATCCTGCGCAGCTGGGGGCCGGGTATTGCGCTGGGGGCCGCCATCGGCGTGGCAGTGGCCGCGCAACTGCGCTCGGAGGTGTTGCAGGCCATCTTCGGCGGGCTGGCGCTTGCCGTGGCGCTTTACATGGTGCTCGGACGCAGCGCCTGGCAACTCGGGCAGGCCATGCCGACCGGGCCTGTCAAATGGCTGCTGGCCCCGCTCATGGGTCTGCTGTCGGTTCTGATGGGGATCGGGGGCGGCAGCTTCGGCGTGCCGGTCATGACGCTCTACGGCCGGCCCGTGCACAGGGCCGTGGCCACCGCCGCCGGCTTCGGGGCGATCATCGCCGTGCCGGCGGTGCTGGGCTTTTTGCTGGTGGACATGGCGGTGGCACCGCCGCTCTCGCTGGGGGCGGTGAACCTGGCGGCCTTCGCGCTGGTCATTGCCATGACGCTGATCACCGCGCCCTGGGGGGCAGCTCTGGCACACCGGCTGGACCCGAAACCGCTCAAGCGGGTCTTCGGGGCTTTCCTCATGGTGGTGGCGCTCAACATGCTGCTTCAGGGCCTGTGATGGTGGATGGACGGGGATACAAGGTCCTGCGCGCGGTGCCGGGTCTGCGGGCCTGGGCGGATGCGGCCCGGTCGGTGGCCGAGATCGCGCTCGATGACCAGGCGCTGCGCGATCGCTGGTTGCGCCATGGCGGCACCTGGTTCGTCGGCGTCGAGGCCCTTGCGAACGATCCCGATGGCGGCCTTGGCGGCGTGCCGATGCCGCGGGACCTTCGCGGCATCTGGCCCGGGCGCTGGCACCGGGCGCAGCTTTCGGCGATCTATCCCGGTTATCCCGGGCGCGACGACTCCGAAAGCGAGGCCGCCCACCGCTTTCGCCGCATCCGCTGCGGGGCCCATGTGGACGGGTTGCACCTTCAGGACGGGCGGCGCGTCCTGCGCGAACCACATGCCTTCGTCCTGGGGATCGGCCTGACGGATGTCGAGGACAGCCCGCTGGTCGTCTGGGAAGGCAGCCACGAGATCATTCGCAGAGCCCTTGCCGGGGCCGAACTTGGCGACGACGTGACCGAGGCCTACAAGGCCGCCCGCGCAGAGGTTTTCGAGCGCTGTGCCAAGGTGCCGGTTCCGCTGCGCCCGGGCGACGCGGTGCTGGTCCACCGCTTGGCCGTGCATGGCATTGCGCCCTGGGCGGGCGGAGGCCTTGACCCGCGGCTCACGGCCTATTTCCGGCCGCTTTTCGAGCGGTCAAGCGACTGGACGGCACGCCGGCCCTAAGGGGACGGCCGCCGGTCAGTCGAGAAAGGCCTTTTCCACCACGTAATGGGCCGGCTTGGAATTGGCGCCCTCTTCCAGCCCGTAGTCCTCGAGCATCGCCTTGAGCTCTAGGTTGAAGTCAAGGTTGCCGCAGATCATCGCCCGGTCGGTTTCGGGCGACAGCGGCGGCACACCCAGTTCGTCAAAGGCCGCGCCCGAGCGCATCAGGTCGGTGATGCGGCCCATCCGGGGGCTGTCCTCGCGGGTGGTCGTGGGATAATAGTGGATCTTGTCGGCGAAGTCCGCGCCCATCAGTTCGGCCAGCAACTCGTCCTTGCGAATGCTCTCGATCAATTCCGCGCCATAGGTCAGCTCACCCGCTTCCCGGCAGGTATGGGTGATGAAGACCTGGTCGTAATCTTCGTAGGTCTGCGGATCGCGCAGCAGCGAGGCGAAGGGCGCAAAGCCCGTGCCGGTGGCAAAGAACCAGATGCGCTTGCCCGGCAGCAGCGCGTCATGGACCAGCGTGCCCACGGGCTTGGGGCGCAGGATGATCCGGTCGCCCGGTTCGATGTGCTGCAACTTGCTGGTCAGCGGCCCGTCGGGCACCTTGATCGAGTAGAACTCCAGCTCGTCATCCCAGGACGGCGAGGCGATGGAATAGGCGCGCAGCAGCGGTTTCTGTTTGCCCGTCTCCGGGTCCGGATCGCCCATCAGGCCGATCATCACGAATTCTCCCGAGCGAAAACGCAAGGATTGCGGCCGCGTCACCTTGAAGGAAAACAGGCGGTCGGTGTAGTGGCGCACCTCCTTCACCGTCTGGGCGTCGGGAAGGTCGCGGGTGGCCTTGAGGGTGGCAGCTTCGGTCACGGGTGTCATCTCTGTCATTCTTGCATCGAGGCATGTATCCATGCCCCTCTCCCTTCTAGTCGTTGATCTGTGTCATTTAAAGGTGTGCCAGGGACACCGGTTTTCACGACATCGCGGTGCGCAGCCGCGCCTGGTAGTCATGGGCGCGCCAATCGGCGCGGGCCAGCCACTGTTCCTCGGGTTGGCGCGCGGCCAGGTCGGCGTCGATTTCCACCTCGTCGAAACCGGATCGCCGCGCCATGGCGTACTGGTCGGCAATGACATGGCCCGCTGCGCGCAACCGGCCGGCGTAGCCCAGTCGTCGCAGCCGGACGGCCAGGGTGAAGCCGCGCCCGTCCGAGAAGCCGGGAAAGGCGATGCGGATCACCGGGGCGGCCAGCAGGTCGGCCAACCGGGCCGGGTCGGTGTCGGGGGGCAGGTCCAGCCCGACGGTGCAATCATTGGCGGACCAGTCCGCCAGCGGCACGAAGCTGCCGGTCCGGTCGTCGGGCGCAAAGCCCGCGTCTGTCACGATCACGCTCATGGTCCTTTCCATTCACCCGGCCGCAGAGCGGACCGGTTTGCCATCCACGAAATGGATGCCGCATTCATCCTTGTCCTGACCCTTCCAGCGGCCCGCGCGCGCATTCTCGCCCGGGGCGACGGGATGGGTGCAGGGGGCGCAGCCGATGGACGGATAGCCCTTCGACACCAGCGGATGGCGCGGTAGCCGATTCTCGGCCATGTAATCGCGCAGGTCGGCGGTGGTCCAATGGGCCAGCGGGTTCACCTTGATCCGCGGCACCGCATCCGCGGGGCGGTCGACCTCGAAGAAATCCAGCGCCGCACGTTTCCCGCCCTGGTAGCGTTTGCGCCCGGTAATCCAGCCGTCGAAACCGCGCAGCGCGTCCTGCAACGGCTCGGTCTTGCGCAGGGCGCAGCAGGCGTCGGGATCGTGCAGGTGCAGCAGGTTCTCGGTGTCGGCCTCGAACAGGCGGGCGCGGTCGGCGCGGATCACGCGAACGTTTTGCAGCCGCAGCCGTTCGGCCACGTCCTGCTGGTATACAAGCGTTTCCGCGAACAGCATCTCGGTGTCGATGAACAGCACCGGTACGTTTCGGTCGATCACCGCCGCCATGTGCAGGAGCACGACGGATTCCGCGCCAAAGGAACTGACCAGCGCGATGTGGCCCAGCCGGGTCAGCGCATGGTCCATGACGGACGTGGCGGACTGGTTGCGAAAGCGCCGGTTCAGGGTTGCGGCGCGGTCCTCAAGTGGCATCGGCGCCATCCTTGGGATAGAGGAGCGCCTTGAAAGGGGCCGGACCAAGGCGGCGGTAGGCCTGCAGGAAGGTCTCGTCGGGGCCGGCGCGCAGGTCGAGGTATCCCAGCACCAGCCGTTCGATGGCCGGGATGATCTCGTCGGCCGAAAAGCCCGGCCCGGCGCGTTCACCGATCGCCGCCGTTTCCGTGTGGTCGCCGCCAAGCGTGACCTGGTAACTCTCCATTCCTGCGCGATCGAGGCCCAGGATGCCGATGTGGCCCACGTGGTGATGGCCGCAGGCATTGATGCAGCCAGAGATCTTGATCTTGAGCGGGCCGACATCGTGTTCGACCTTGAGTTCGTCGAACCGCGTGGCGATCTGCTGCGCGATGGGGATCGACCGGGCCGTGGCCAGGGCGCAGTAATCCATGCCGGGGCAGGCGATGATATCCGAGACGAGCCCGACGTTGGGCGTGGCCAGCTCCGCCTGTTTCAAAGCCGCATGGACCGCGGGCAGGTCGGCTTTGGCGACATGCGGCAGGATGACGTTCTGTTCATGGCTGACGCGCAATTCGTCATGGCCGTAGCGTTCCGCAAGATCGGCCAGCACGCGCATCTGGCCGGCCGTCGCGTCGCCCGGCGTTGCCCCCTGTTTCTTGAGCGAGACCGTGACGATGGCATGGTCGGGCCGCCGGTGCGCGGTCAGGTTGGTATCCGCCCAGGCGCGGTAGACCCTGTCGCCGGCACAGGCCCTTTCATGAGCCTTGGCAGGTCTGGTCTCTAGGTTGGGCCTAGCAAAGCTATGTTCGATTTGTGATAATAATTGCCAATTCGGACCGCCAAAACCGGGCCTTATATGTTCGAATTCTTCTTCCACAAGGCGGCTGATCTCTTCGATGCCATGTTCATGCACGGTGATCTTGATCCGCGACTTGTACTTGTTGTCGCGCCGTCCCAGCAGGTTCCAGGTGCTGACCACGGCCTCGGTGTAGGGCAAAAGGTCCTCTTGCGGCAGGAACTCGCGCAGGACCTTGCCGATCATCGGCGTCCGGCCCAAACCACCGCCGACGATCACCCGATAACCGATCTCGTTGTCCCGCTCGACGGTCTCCAGTCCGATGTCGTGCGCGCGAGTGACGGCGCGGTCATGGCCGCTCCCCGATACCGCGATCTTGAACTTGCGTGGCAGGAACTGGAACTGAGGGTGATCCGTGGACCATTGCCGAAGAAGTTCGGCAACCGGGCGGGGGTCGGCGATTTCATCCGCCGCGGCCCCGGCGAAATGGTCGGCGGTGACATTGCGGATCGTGTTGCCGCTGGTCTGGATGGCGTGCATGCCGACATCGGCCAGCGCCTCAAGAATGTCGGGCACGTCGCGCAGTTTCGGCCAGTTGAACTGGATGTTCTGCCGCGTGGTGAAGTGACCATACCCCTTGTCCCAACGGTCGGCGATATGGGCCAGTTGCCGCATCTGTGTGCTGTTGAGCGTGCCATAGGGGATGGCGATGCGAAGCATGTAGGCATGCAGTTGCAGGTAGAGCCCGTTCATCAGGCGCAGCGGCTTGAATTCCTCCTCCGTAAGCGACCCGTCGATACGGCGTTCCACCTGGGCGCGAAACTGGGAAACGCGTTTTTGAACAAAGGCTTCGTCGAAGGTGTTATAGTGATACATTACGCCTTTTCCTGTTTGCCGTGGGTGTAGTTGGACGGCCCGCGCGTGCGGAACGCTTCGCGGAAATGGGCGGGGACAAGACCGCGCTTGCCCGCGGTGGCGTCGGCCAGGTAGGCTCCCACGACGAGGTGCGCCTCGGCGGCCGCCTCCAGCAGGCGCAGTTCGGCCGTGGCGGCGTCTTCGATCAGTTCGGCCTTTGCCAGGTCCGGCGACCACTCTCCGGTTTCGGTCCGCCAGACCGCGTCGCCTTCCAGCAGTCGGTTCGCGGTCACGACCTTGGGGGTAAAGGGGCGGGGCATGTCAGAACGTCTCCTGTGCCTGGGGGGTGTCGGGCAGGGCGGCCTGCGCGCGGCGCGGCGCCAGCCCGATGAAGGTCATTGCTGGACCGTTCAGCGCGGCCTGCTCCATGTCCGGTTCCATCCGGCCCAGCGTTGTTTCAAGCGTGCGCTGACCGGGGCATGACGCGTTCTCGACCACTGTCACCGGCGTGTCGGGCGCGCCCCCGTGCATCAGCAAGCGGCCCTGGATGAAGCGCGCAGCACGCTTTCCCATGTAGATCGCCGCAACGGCGCCCGGAACGGCCAGCGCGCGCCAATCATGATCGGCGAAGCCCTTGGTGTCATGGCCGGTCAGGAACCGGACCTGGCTGTTGCGACCGCGCTTGGTCAGGGATCGGCCCAGGCTGGCACTGGCTGCGGCGGCGGCGGTGATGCCTGGGATGATTGCATGGGGCAGTTGATGGGCAGTGACTGCCTTGATTTCCTCGTCCAGACGGCCGAAAACCGTCGGATCGCCGCCCTTGAGCCGCACGACATGCGCCCCGGCCCGGGCATGGGCCACGATCAGGGCGTTGATGTCATCCTGCCCCATGGCCTGGCCAAAACCATGTTTGCCTGCGTCGATCATCTGCGCCTCGCGCCGGGCCAGTTCCAGCACGCCGGGGCCGACCAGCCGATCGTGGATCACCACGTCGGCGGCATCCAGCGCCTTGCGCGCCTTGAGCGTCAGAAGCTCGGGGTCGCCCGGCCCGGCGCCGACGAAATCCACACGGCCCCGCGCTGGATCGCCCGACAGGTGCCGTGCCAGCAGGTCGTCCAGCGCCGATCCCGCTGCCGATTCACCGCCCTGATCCATCGCGCGCGGGCCGGCGTTGAAATAGTAGTCGGCCCAGAAAGCGCGCCGCGCGCGGCCGAAGGGCAGATTCTCGGCCATCTTGCGAAAGCCCTTGCCGATGCGGGCGAGAGAGCCAAGCGTCGCGGGCAGGCGCGCCTCGAGATCCGCCTTGATCCGGCGGGCCAGTACAGGGGCCGCCCCCTCGGTGCCGATGGCAACGGTGACAGGGTCACGATCGACGATGGCGGGGGTGATGAAGGCGCTGTCGGCCAGGTTGTCCACGATATTGACCAGCGCCCCCTCGGCGCGGCCGATGCGGGCGGTCTGCGCGTCCAGCGCGGCCTCCTCGTCGGCCGCATAAACAAGGGCGGCGCACAGCGCATCACCGGGCAGCATCGCGCGGCGGTGAAGGGTCAGCAGGCCGCGCGCCGCCCAATCCTCGATTTCGGGCGCCGGGGCCGCCGCGAAAACGGTGATCCGTGCTGTCGTCTTGAGCAGCAGGCGCAGCTTGGCGAGCGCCACCTCGCCGCCGCCGGACAGAACAACGCGGCGGCCGTCCAGGTTCAGGAAGATGGGGAAATGCTGCATCGTTGCCTCCGGTTTCTGCCGGCAGGATAGAAAATTTTTCCAAGATATTTGAGTTAGTCTTGCCAAAAAGGACCATTTGTTTCATGTAGGCCAAAATTGAAAACAGACGTTCATATTCGAGAAGGGGGGTGAAATGCCGGTCCGGATAGATGCGCTCGATCGGAAGATCCTTGAAGAGCTGCAACGCGACGCCGGCCAGTCGCTGGACGAGATCGCCCGCCAAGTGGGGTCGTCCAAGACGCCCGTCTGGAACCGGATTCGCAAGATGCGCGAGGCCGGGATCATCGGCCAGCAGACTGTGCTGCTCGATGCCGAGGCCCTGGGCTTCGAGGCCTGCTTCTTCGTCCTGATCCGGACCAGTGAACACGAGGCCGATTGGCAGGCGAAATTCCTCCAGGCCCTGCGGGACCGCCCCGAGGTGCAAGAGGCGCACCGGCTGGCGGGCGACATCGACTATATCCTGAAGGTGCGTGTGAAGAACGCCCGCGCCTACGACGCCTTCTACCAGGCGCTGATTTCCGAGGTGCGGGTGCACAACGTCACCGCGCTCTTATCCATGGAAGAGATCAAGTCGACCGTGGCGTTGCCGCTCTAGCCAAGGATGCGGCTGAGTTCGCGCAACAGTTTCTCGCGGATGGCGCGGGGATAATCGCGGTGCCGCCGCGCGGTGATGACGAAGCCGTCGCGGGTGATGACGGCGCCCCGGTAGAAATTCGTGATTGCCAGCCCCATGCTCTCGATGGCGATGCCGTTTATCGTGACCCCGGCGCGTTCTGCGGCGCGCACGGCGGGTCGGGTGTCGCCGCCAGCGTTGGGCGTGCCATCGCCCGAGACGTCGATGACGCGGCGCTCGCAAAGCGGGGCGCTGTCGAACTGGCGCAGGGCAAAGGTCAGGGCCTCGCCGGGGGCGGTGTCCGACAGCACGAAAGCCCGCGGCATGGCCCGGGCTTGGGCGGCGAAGGCGCGAACATCGGTCCGACTGCGCAGCCGGGTCCAGGGGATCGATACCGCCTGTCGGCCTTCGCCGGACCATTGCATCACGGCCAGCGCGGATTGGCCCCGGACGATCACGTCCATGACCTCGCGGTCGAGCAGGGCATCGGCCAGCCCGTCGACCTGGAGCCGGTATTCGGCCACGTCGATGGAATTGGAGACATCCATGGTCAGCATTAGCGCGGTTTCGCAGGCCGATAGCGGCTGTGCGAGGCACAGGAACAGGGAAACGAGCGAGGCTTTCATCCAACCAGTTTGGCCGACAGGGAAGAGAAGGGAAAGTGCAGGCTTCTGTTGCCAGGTGCCTGCGAACCCCGCCAGACCTTGCTAGAGGGCTGGGCTTGAAGTTTCGGTCTCGTTACCGCTTAGGCGGCAACGGCGACCGGAGCACGATTGTCGTTGGCAATTATGCTTTGGTGAACCGATAACGGTGGTATCTCACCGGGACAAAGCTAACCCCTTTAGACGTTCGTCGATCCTGTTTCGGCCCCATGGTCCCCCAACGAGGGTATCTGGTGGAGCCGCCGGGTACCGCCCCCGGGTCCGATCCGCTTATTACGAGCGCGTTTATGTCCATAGTCCCGAAGGACGCCCCGAATATGCGCTCGGTGGTCGGCGATTTCAAGGGCGATCAGGGCCAGTGTGCCCAGAGCAGCCAGGCCGCGGGAGGCCATTCGAATGCCAGAAAGATCAGCACCTTTTTCAACGGTGGACGGTCCATGAGGATCGACAGCGCCCGGCCCGCCCCGGCGCCCAGGTAGGCGATCCCGAGCGCGAAGTAGGCCGGCGCCCCGGCAACAAGGCACCAAAGCCCCAGCGCCACGAAAAGCCCGCCGGACCCCGCGCGCAGTTCGCTCAGGCCCATGGTGCTGTGGGTCGGTGCCATGTCGAGCGCGCCGGCGGTGTAGCGCGGGGCCAGCAAGCCGAAGCTGCCGAAGACGATCGTGAGGAGGGCAATCAGGATGTCAATCAAGGGCATGCGTCATCTCCTTTGATACAGTAGTCTAGCCCTTGAGGGGCAGACAAAAAGGGCGGCCCCGAAGGACCGCCCCTTCATCCGGCATTCACGGGTTTCAGAATCCGGCCTTGATCCGTTCGAAAGTCTCGATCATCTGCTCGCGCAGCGCGATATCCATCGGCCGCTGGGCCAGCACCGGCGCGTCGGGCTGACCCATGCCGACAGCCTCCAGCGTGTCCGCGTCAAAGCTGGCCATGGCGTCGGTGTTTGCGTGGGCATAGCCCCATTCGCTGACCATGTACTGGGCCGACGACGGTTGCAGCCAGGCCTCGACGAAGTCATGCGCCTGCTCTTCCGATCCGGGACCGTCGACCAGGTTCACGAAGCCGCAGAACCACTGCGAGGAGCCTTCCTCGGCCTCGCGGTTGAAGGAGACCGGGTGGCCCTCGTCGGCCAGGCCGACGAAGCTTTCGTTCCAGGACCAGGCCACGGTAACTTCGCCGGTGGCCATCAACTGGTTCAGTTCGGCGCCGTCGGTCCAGTAGGTGCGGACGTTGGCATGGGCCTCTCGGAGCCAGTCCGCGGCGCGCTCGAAATCCGCCTGCGTGGCCTCGGTCCAGTCCGTGGTGCCGGTCGCAAGGTAGGCCAGCGCGAAACTGTCATCCACGTTGTCGGGCAGCGAAGTGCGCCCGGCATAGGCGGGATCGGTGAAAATCTGCAGGCTTTCTGCGTCCTCGGCGCCTACCTCCTCGGTGTTGTAGAGCAGCGCCGTGGCGCCCTGGTCGGCGGGAATGAAGTAGACGTCGTCGCCATCGGTGAAGACGGGATCGTTGCGGAATTCAGCGGCCACGGTGGCATACGTCGGGATCTCGCTGATATCCCATGGCTCGATCAGGCCGGCGTCACGCCATTTCTGCACCGAATGCGGGCATGGCCGCGAAACGTCGGCGCGAAACCCCGAGCGCAGTTTCTGAAAGGCTTCTTCCTCTTCGCCGAAAAAGGCGAATTCGGGGGCTGTCCCGTAGGTGTCGATGTAGTCCTGGTAAAACCCTTCCTCCTCGTAACCGGACCAGTCGAACACAAGAAGGTCGGGGTCCTGGGCCGAGGCGGCGGTGGCGATGGCAGCGGCGGAGGCCGCGCAGAGGTATGTTTTGACGGACATTCCGGTCTCCCATTGAGTCAAGTTCGCAGACGCTAGTTTCCACGCAGGCGTCAAGCAAGGGGCAAAGCCCGGCACGGCGGCTGGGGCTTGCCGCTGGGCCGCCGCTCTGCCAGTTTTCAGGGCAGTTGGGTCATTTCGGCCCCTGCACGAGGACTCGCACAGGTGATGATCACGCCTGACTATTGCCGTATCATGGCACGCTACAACCGGTGGCAGAACAAGGCCGTCACCGAGGTGGTGGAACAGATGTCCGCCGATGACCTGACCGCCGGGCGCGGCGCCTTCTTCGGGTCGATCCTCGGCACGCTCAATCACCTGCTCTGGGCGGACCTGATGTGGATGTCGCGGCTGGACGGGCGTGACGGACCCGGGATTACGCTCGCCGACAGCCCGGGCCTGGCGCCCGACGCGCGCGAATGGGCGCGGATGCGGTTCCTGGTGGACGGGCGCATCCGGGAATGGGCGCTTGCGCTGGACGCCATCGACCTGGTGGGCGAGCTGACGTGGTTTTCGGGGGCAGTGCAGGCCGAGATGCGCCGGCCGGTTGCGCTCTGCGTGATGCATATGTTCAACCATCAGGCCCACCATCGCGGCCAGGTCCACGCCATGCTGACCGCTGCCGGACATGACCCGGGGCCGACCGACCTCGCCATGATGCCGGAGGCGCAATGACATGACGCTGATGCTTGCCATTCTCGTCGCGGTGATCGCCTTCCTGTGGTGGTCCCATCGGCGTGCCCAGGCCGAAGCCGGTCTCGATGCGCCCAAGTGTGTCTGGCTGGCCACGGGCGAGGCCCGCGGGCGATTGCGCGAATACCGCTGCGACACCTGCGGGGCGACCGGATACACCGCTGCCGACGGACCGCCCAAAACCTGCAAGAAGGACTTTGCCGGACGCGGCTGAGGCCGCGGGTGTTGGCCCCTCCGGGTCGGTCGCGGCGCAGGAGAGTCGTTTTCCGACCGCCGTTCGCCTCAACTGCTTGTCTTCTCAATTCAAGGGCTGTTACGCTTTGCCGCAGGGAAGGGTGGCGCTGAGGCTGTCCAGTCCCCTGAGAAAAGAGTCGAACCCGGGCGTTTGCAGCGTTTTAGCGGCCCCGGACAGACCGGACAGGAGGGAACATGTTCAAACATATCATGATGCCTGTCGACCTGGGCCATGCCGACAAGCTGGACCGGGCGATGACAGTGGCCGCTGATCTGGCCAAGCACTACAGCGCCAAGGTGACCTTTGTCGGCGTCACGGCCAGCACGCCGGGGTCGATTGCGCGCACCCCCGAGGAATACCGCGAGAAACTTGCCAAGCTTGCCGCGGCCCAGGCCGAGCTTCACGGCTCCACCACCGACTCCCACGCGGTGTTCAGCCACGATCCGGCCGTAGATCTGGACGATCACCTGATCAAGGCGTGCGACGCACTGGGCGCGGATCTGGTGGTCATGGCGACGCATCTGCCGAACATGGCCGACATGTTCCTGCCGTCCCACGGCGGTGAACTGGCGCGCCATACCGACATCAGCGTATTCCTGGTGCGCCACGCCTGAGGGCGGGTGCGCCGATCTGGGAACCAACTACAGGGAGGCCATACATGGCCGATGAATCTGCAAACCAGGGCATCCCCGAACCCGAGGGGCATAGCCAACTTATCGATACCGATTATGAAATCGGTCAGGATAATATCGAAACCAAGATCGGGCCCTTCGGGCTTGATATTCACAACCCCGTCTTCGTGATCTCGGGGCTTACCGTGATCGCCTTCGTGGCCTATGCGCTCATCGCGCCTGGCCACGCGAACGCCCTTTTCAACGGGGCTGACGTCAGCGACTCCTGTACCGCGGGCGCATTCTGCGACCTTGGCCTGCGCGTCTTTCTGACGTCGAATTTCGACTGGTTCTTCCTGCTGGGCGCCAACGTCTTCGTGATCTTCTGCCTGTTCCTGATCGTCAGCCCCTGGGGTTCGGTCCGTCTGGGCGGGTCCGAGGCCAAGCCCGACTATGGCTACCCCGGCTGGTTCGCGATGCTCTTCGCGGCCGGCATGGGCATCGGCCTGATGTTCTTCGGCGTGCTGGAGCCAGCCTATTACTTCGGCACACCCTGGGGTGACGCGCCATTGGGGACGGTCCGACCGTTTGACGAGAACGGCGCGATCATCGCCGGCAACGTGGACGAGGCCCGCCGGATGGCTCTGGCTGCGACCTCTTATCACTGGGCGCTGCACCCCTGGGCGATCTACGCGATCGTTGCCCTGTCGCTGTCACTATTCAGCTATAACAAGGGCCTGCCGCTTTCGATCCGCTCGGCCTTCTACCCGATCCTCGGCGACCGGGTCTGGGGCTGGTGGGGCCACATCATCGACACCCTTGCCGTCTTTGCGACGCTTTTCGGACTGGCGACCTCGCTGGGGATCGGTGCGCAGCAGGCCAATGCCGGTTTGAATTACGTTTACGGCATTCCCGACAACGTGACGGTTCAGGTTCTCCTGATCTGCGGCATCACTGCGATTGCCTTGGTGTCGGTGCTTCGCGGGCTCGACGGCGGGGTCAAGGTTCTGTCGGAGATCAACATGGTGATCGCGGCGGCGCTGTTGCTCTTCGTGCTGTTCACGGCCGGGGCGGTGAGCATCATGAGTGAATTCGTGACCGGTCTCGGGGCCTATGTTCAGGAGGTCGTTCCGCTGTCGAACCCCTTCGGACGTGAAGACACAGGCTACATGCAGGGCTGGACGGCCTTCTACTGGGCCTGGTGGATCAGCTGGTCCCCCTTCGTGGGCATGTTCATCGCCCGCGTCAGCCGGGGCCGCACCGTGCGCGAGTTCATCACCTGCGTGCTGATCATCCCCAGCCTGGTCTGCGTGTTCTGGATGGCTGTCTTCGGTGGCTCGGCAATCAACGACATGATCGCCAACCCTGACAGCTCGGCGGTCATCGACAACGTGATCACCAACTACAACGACTCGGTGGCGCTCTTCGCCATGCTGGAAGGACTGCCACTGGCGGCCATCACCTCGACCATCGGCATCGTGCTGGTCATCGTCTTCTTCGTGACCAGTTCGGACTCCGGTTCGCTCGTGATCGACACGATCACCGCGGGCGGCAAGGTCGACGCGCCGGTGCCCCAGCGGGTCTTCTGGTGCACCTTCGAGGGGCTGGTTGCCATCGCGCTGCTGATCGGCGGCGGGCTCGGCGCCTTGCAGGCCATGGTCATCTCGACCGGTCTGCCTTTCACCATCATCCTGCTGCTGATCTGCTACGCGATCATCCGCGGCCTGATGAGCGAGAAGCGCGGCTGATAGCTGCCGCACACCACCGATCCGGCGGGCCGTCCCATACGGGGCGGCCCGTTTTCGTTGATCCGGCTTGATCCTGCCGGGGCCGGGCTATCTGTTGGGGCCGTCGAAACCGAGGGACAACCGAATGACCAGCCCCATCATCCTGTGGTTCCGGCGCGACCTGCGCCTGTCCGATCATCCAGCTCTGACCGAGGCCGCTGCCTCGGGCCGCCCGGTGATCCCGGTTTTTCTGCATGACGAAGTCGTCTCGTCCCTGGGGGCCGCCCCCAAGTGGCGGCTGGGGCTGTCCGTCGCGGCCCATGCCAAGGCGCTGTCGGAAAAGGGCGCGCGGCTGATCCTGCGGCGGGGCAGGGCGCTGGAGTGCCTGGCCGACCTGGTCGCGGAAACCGGTGCGGGGGCGGTCTGGTGGACCCGTGCCTATGACCCCGACAGCATCGCCCGCGACACCGAGGTCAAGACGGCGCTCAAGCAAGCGGGGGTCGATGCCCGGTCCTTTCCCGGCCACGTGCTGTTCGAACCCTGGACGGTCGAAACCGGCACGGGCGGCTACTACAGGGTCTATACTCCCTTCTGGAAGGCGGTGCGCGACCGCGACGTGGCCGAAGCGCGGCCTGCGCCGGGGCGCATTCCCGTGCCCGAAGGCTGGCCCGCCTCGGACGACCTGGACGACTGGCACCTGGGCGCGGCCATGCGGCGCGGCGCGGATGTCGTGGGCGCGCTTGTGACTGTGGGCGAGGACGCCGCGCGCGGTCGCCTCGGCGCTTTCATCGCCGAGGGCATCGACAACTATGACGAGGCGCGCGATTTTCCCGCCCGCGATGGCACGTCGAACCTCTCCGAGAACCTGACCTACGGCGAGATTTCCCCGGTCGCGCTGTGGCACGCGGGCCGGCGCGCCATGCAGGAGGGCAAGCGCGGCGCCGAGACCTTCCTCAAGGAGGTCGTCTGGCGCGACTTCGCCTACCACCTTGTCTATCACACCCCTCGCATCACCCATGCCAACTGGCGTCCCGAGTGGGACGCCTTCCCCTGGAACACCGAAGCGACCAAGGCGGTGACCCGATGGAAACGGGGCCGCACGGGCGAACCCTTCGTCGATGCGGCCATGCGCGAGATGTATGTCACCGGCACCATGCACAACCGCGCGCGGATGATCGTGGCCTCTTACCTGACCAAGCACCTGCTGAGCCACTGGCGCATCGGGCAGCGCTGGTTCGAGGACTGCCTGATCGACTGGGACCCGGCCAGCAACGCCATGGGCTGGCAATGGGCCGCAGGGTCGGGCCCCGATGCCACGCCCTATTTCCGGGTCTTCAACCCGGCCACCCAGCTGGAGAAATTCGACCCCGACGGACACTATCGCCGCCGCTGGATCGCCGAGGGCCAAGCGGCACCGTCGGCCACGGCGCTGTCCTTTTTCGACGCCGTGCCGCGATCCTGGGGGCTGGCCGCGGCTGAGGCCTATCCCGCGCCGATCGTGAACCTGAAGGAGGGCCGTCAGACGGCGCTCGACGCCTACAAGGCCCGCGATTTCTAGACAGGCGTGACAGCTTTTGCGTAACCCGTTAACATTTCTGCAAAACCGTTCGCCGTGCCGGACCGTAAAAGCCTGAAAAAGGACAAGGACGGAAAAGACCAGATGATCCTGACCACCACCGAGGGCCAGCGCGACCTGCCGCGCTATTTCACCCCTGTTTTCGACAAGCTCAAGGCGCTGCCGCGCGGGCGGCTGGACATAACGCTGCCCGACGGGCGGCACTTTCGCGTCGAGGGGAAGGACCCGGGCTACGTCGCGCAACTGGATGTCCACGATCCCGAGGTCTTCGCCCGCCTGATCCGCGAGGGCGACCTGGGCTTCTGCGATGCCTACCTGGACGGTGACTGGTCCACGCCGGATCTCATGGCCTTCATGGACCTGGTCCATGACGAGGCCGACGAGGTCTACGACGGGTTCCCGGGCCAGGGCCTGGTACGAGCCTATGAAAAGATGCGCTTCTGGCTGCAATCGAACAGCAAGCGGCAGGCGAAGCGGAACATTTCCTATCACTACGACCTGGGCAACGATTTCTACGGGCTCTGGCTGGATGACACGATGACCTATTCCTCGGCCCTGTACGAGACCGGCCAGGAAAGTCTCGAGAAGGCCCAGACCCGCAAGTATGCCTCGATGGTGGATCAGATGGGCGCGCAACCGGGCGATCATGTCCTGGAAATCGGCTGTGGTTGGGGCGGCTTTGCGGAATATGCCGCCCGCGAGCGGGGCCTGAAAGTCACAGGGCTGACCATAAGCAAGGAACAGTTGAATTACGCCCGCGAGCGTATCGAAAAGGCGGGCTTGTCCGACAGGGTCCAGTTCAAGCTGCAGGATTACCGCGACGAGCGCGGCGCCTACGACGGTATCGCCAGCATCGAAATGTTCGAGGCCGTGGGCGAACGGTACTGGCCGGCATATTTCGACACCCTTCGCAAGTGTCTCAAGCCAGGGGGGCAGGCCACGCTGCAGGTGATCCTGGTCCAGGACAAGAGGTTCGAGGCCTACCGCAGCGGTGTCGATTTCATCCAGAAATACATATTTCCCGGCGGGATGCTGCCTGCGCCCAAGGTGCTACGGGCCGAGATCGAGCGGGCCGGGCTAAGCGTCGTGCACTCCGTCGAGTTCGGCCAGAGCTATTCCGACACGCTACGGCGCTGGTACGACACCTTCAACGCCACGTGGGATGAGGTGGCCGCGCTGGGCTTCGACGATCGCTTCCGCCGGATGTGGAACTTCTATCTTACCTCTTGCGCCGGAACCTTCCGCAGTGGAATCTGTGACGTGACGCAGATCACGGTGACCCGCGGGTCCTGACATCGGCCCGGGCCGCCCGTCACGAAGGGGAGAGAGGCCATGCCGACAGCCGCGCGGCTTACCGGGGCGTTCCTGTTCGGGGTCCTGGCATGGTATGTCTCGGGGCTGATCGTGCCCCGGTTTCCCGAAGGCACGGACCTGGGGTATTTCGTGGTGGTGAACACCGTGATCGGCGTCTTGTGCGGCTGGCGCCTGGCCGGGCCGCGCGCCGGAACCGGCTATGTCGACGCGATCAGCTATGGCGTGACGACCACCGTGGCGCTGGTGGTCGTGGCGCTGTTCACCAACTCGCTTGTGATCATGATCGAGAACAGCCTGCGCAAGTTCTACGACACGCCGGTCGAGGCCGTCGTGGCCATCTTCGAACTGATGCTGGAGCATGGGCTGCTCATGGCGACGCCCCTGATCATGGGCACCTTGGCCATTGGTGGCGTGCTGGCCGGGCTGGCGACCGAGTTCATCGGGCGGCGGTACAGCTGATGGCACCGGCTCCGGCTGACCCGCTTCGGCCGATCTTCCTGTTCGGCACCCTGCTGCACCCGCCGCTGTTCGAGGCCGTGGCGGGCGAGGCCGCGCCCTTTCAGCCAGCCCGGCGGCCCCGGCACCGGGTCGCGCGCGTCGCGGGGCAGGATTTTCCCGTCATGGTCGCGGGCGGCGCGGCAGCCTATGGCGCGCTGGTGGCCGACCTTTCGCCCAGTGCCCTGGCGCGGCTGGATTATTACGAGGCCGCCTTCGGCTATCATCCCGCCGAGATCGAGGTGATCGACGCTGCCGAGCGCCCGGTCGCGGCGCTGGCCTATCTGCCTGCCCCCGGCCGGTGGCAGGCCTCGGCCGAGGACTGGTCGCTGGGAACATGGATCGCCGCCCATGGCGCGCGCACGCTGGACGCCGCCGCCGAGGCCATGTCGCTGCACGGCAGGGTCCCGGCGCAGCTCATGGGACAGCGCCATGCGCAGATGCTGGCCCGGGCCGACAGCCGGATTCGGGGCGCCGCGACCCCGCCCGCAGGCGGGCCATCGCGCGACGAGGTCACGCTGTTGGACCTGCGGCGCCCCTATATCAACCACTTTGCCGTCGAGGAGGTGGACCTGTCGTTTGGCCGTTTCGATGGCACCATGAGCACCGCGGTGGAACGCGCGGTCTGGTGCGCGGGGGACGTGGCCATCGTGCTGCCCTATGACCCGCGGCGCGACCGGGTGCTGCTGATCGACCAGTTCCGTGTCGGGCCCTATCGGAGGGGCGACCCCTCGCCCTGGATCACCGAGCCGGTGGCAGGCCGCATCGACCCCGGTGAAACCGCCGAGGAGGCCGCCCGGCGCGAGGCCGCCGAGGAGGCGGGCGTGAGCTTTCGCGCGCTGGAGTGCATCGCCGCGGGTTATCCCAGTCCCGGCACCACGACCGAGCACTTCCACCTGTTCCTGGGCCTGGCCGACCTTCCCGACGATCTGCCGGGGCCGGGCGGCAAGGCGGACGAGAACGAAGACATCCGCTCGCATCTCATGGACTGGGCCGATTTCGACGCGCGGCTTGCTGCGGGCGGTTTCCGCCTGGTTCCGCTTGACCTGGCCGGGCATTGGCTGGCCCGAAACCGGGACCGGTTGCGCGCATCCGCTTGATGTTGACCGGTGCGGGTCATACACCTGATGGACATGTCAACGAAGGGCCTGCCATGACTATCCGCCACGACCTCGCCGACGCCATCGGGAACACGCCCCTCATCAAGCTGCGCCGCGCCTCCGAAGAGACCGGCTGCACCATCCTTGGCAAGGCGGAATTCATGAACCCCGGCCAGTCCGTCAAGGACCGGGCGGCGCTGTTCATCATCCGAGACGCGGTGGAGAAGGGCCTGTTGAAGCCCGGCGGCACAATCGTCGAAGGCACCGCCGGCAACACCGGGATCGGGCTGGCGCTTGTCGGCGCCTCGATGGGCTTCAAGACCGTCATCGTCATCCCCGAGACCCAGTCCCAGGAAAAGAAGGACATGCTGCGCCTGGCCGGGGCGGACCTGGTGCAGGTGCCAGCCGCGCCCTATCGTAACCCCAACAACTATGTCCGCTACTCCGGCCGCCTGGCCGAGGAAATGGCGCGGCACAGCAACGAGGGCGTGATCTGGGCCAACCAGTTCGACAACGTGGCCAACCGCCGCGCCCATGTCGAGACCACCGGCCCCGAGGTCTGGGACCAGACCAACGGCAAGGTCGATGGCTTCATTTGTGCCGTGGGGTCGGGGGGGACCATTGCCGGGGTGGCCGAGGCCCTGCAGCCCCGCGGCGTGAAGATCGGCCTGGCCGACCCGGACGGCGCGACGCTCTACAACTATTACACCACCGGCGAACACAAGGCCGAGGGCGGTTCTATCACCGAGGGCATCGGGCAGGGGCGTGTCACCGCCAACCTTGAGGGGTTCACCCCGGACATGGCCTACAACATCCCCGATGCCGAGGCCCTGCCCATCGTCTTCGACCTATTGGAACACGAGGGCCTCTGCCTTGGCGGGTCCTCGGGGATCAACGTTGCGGGGGCCATGCGGATGGCCCGCGAGATGGGGCCGGGCCATACCATCGTGACGATCCTGTGCGATTATGGCACGCGCTATCAGTCCAAGCTCTACAATCCCGATTTCCTGCGTGAAAAGGGCCTGCCGCTGCCCGGGTTCCTGGGGTCCGCGCCGCGGTCGATCCCCGGCGTCTTCGAGGACCAATGACCGCCCTCCTGCGCCTCCTGGTTGTGGTCGCGGTGCTGGGCCTGGCCGGCGCGGCGGCCGCGCAGGTCGGTTCGCTCGTGCCCGATCCGTCGGAGTCCGAGCAGCGGGAAGCAGACCCAGCGGCCGGGCAATCGGACGCGGAACTGGCCCAGCAGGCCGAGGCCCTGCCGCCAGCCTTCGAGGACCTGGGCGAATGGGAAAACCTTGCCACCCGCGTGGAGGAAGCCTTGGCGGCCGGGCGGGTTTCGACACAGGTGCTCGATGACCTGCGCGGTCAGCTTACCGTTTGGCGCGACCGCTTCCTGTCCCGGCAAACGATCAACCGCGACCGCATCACCACGCTGCGTGACCAGATCGCCGCTCTCGGCGATCCGGTCGAGGACGAGGACCCCCGCGTCACCGCCCGCCGGTCCACACTGAGCGAACGGCTGCAACGTCTCCGCGCTCCGGGCCTGCTGGCGCAGGAGGCCCATGAACGCGCCGACGGGCTGATTGCCGAGATCGACACCATCATCCGCGATCGCCAGGCCGACACCCTGCGCGAACGCGTCCAGTCACCGCTGAACCCGCTGGGCTGGGCCCAGGCGCTGAGCGGGCTGGTTGATGGCTATGGCCTGATCCGGGCCGAGGTCCTGTCCGAGTGGAACAACGAGATCCGGCGCCGGTCGGCGCTGGAGGCGCTGCCCTTTTCCGCGCTCTACCTGCTGGCCGCGATCGTGCTCTTGACCCGCGGTCCCCATTGGTCTGAGCGTCTCCAGGGGCGGGTGACCACACGGTCGAAACGGGGCCGCGGGGTCTGGCGGTTCCTGCTCTCGCTGGGAACGGTGGTCTTGCCCTACCTTGGCGTGGTCGCCCTGGTGCAGTCGATCGAGATACTCGATCTCGTGGGGCGGCGCGGTGCGCTGGTGCTGGACAGCCTGCCCCAAGCCGCGCTGATGCCGATCCTGGGGCACTGGATGTCGCGGATGCTGCTGTTCCCGACAGTCGCGGGGGCCGCCCCCGCGCTGGAGGTGGACGAGGATCTGCGCGGCCCCGGCGCCCGGCTGATCGTCTTGATGGGCTACGTGCTGGCTCTGACCCTGGTGCTGACCGCCTTCATGGACGCGACCGCCTTCGACGCCGTGCCGCGCGCGGTGCTGATCTTTGCCTGCGGGTTGGCCTTGGCGGTGGTGCTATGGCGGCTGGCGCGCGTCCTTCGCACCACCAATGCGGAGCCGGCCCAAGAGGACGAGATCGATCCGGCCGAAGCGGACGCCAGCCAGGAGCATACGCCTCACGGCTTTCGCCTGATTGCCCGCCGCCTGCTTGCAAGGGCCCTGACCCTGCTTGCCTGGATCGGCGTGCTGGCCGGGCTGCTGGGTTACGTCGCCGCCTTCGAGCTGCTCGTTGTTCCGGCGGCAATCTCGCTTTTCGTGCTTGGGCTCCTGGTCATTCTGCAAAGGCTCTCGGTCGATCTTTACACCCTGTTATCAGGCATCGAGGACGGCGCGCAGGATGCCCTGATCCCGGTCCTGATCGGTTTTGCGTTGTCGCTGTTCTCGCTGCCGGTCCTGGCGCTTGTCTGGGGCGCCCGGCGGACCGACCTGACCGAGCTTCTGGCTCGCGCGCAGGAGGGGTTTGCCATCGGTGAAACCCGCATCTCGCCGACCGATTTCCTGACCTTCGCGCTGGTCTTCGCGGCTGCCTATACTCTGACCCGGCTGTTGCAGGGCGCGCTGAGGTCCTCGGTGTTGCCGCGCACGAAGATCGACATCGGCGGACGCAACGCCATCGTCGCCGGCACCGGCTATGTCGGCATCGTGCTGGCCGGGATCCTGGCCATCACCACCGCGGGGATCGACCTTTCGGGCCTGGCCATCGTGGCCGGTGCGCTCTCGGTGGGGATCGGCTTTGGCCTGCAGAATATCGTTTCTAACTTCGTGTCGGGGATAATCCTGCTGATCGAACGGCCCATAAGCGAGGGCGACTGGATCCAGGTCGGCACCGAAATGGGCTACGTGCGCGACATCTCCGTCCGGTCCACCCGGATCGAGACCTTCGACCGCACCGATGTCATCATCCCCAACGCCGACCTGGTCAGCGGGCAGGTCACCAACTGGACCCGCGGAAACAGCGTGGGCCGGGTCATCGTGCCGGTGGGCGTCGCCTATGGCACGGACCCCAAGACCGTCGAGGACATCCTGCTGGAGATCGCCCGCGCCCATCCGTTGGTGCTGGCCAATCCCGCCCCGGCGGTCCTGTTCCAGGGCTTCGGCGAAAACAGCCTCGACTTCGAGATCCGCGCGATCCTGCGCGACGTGAACTGGGTCCTTTTCGTGAAATCCGACATGAACCACCAGATCGCCCGGCGTTTCGCCGAAGAGGGTATCGAGATTCCCTTCCCGCAGCGCGACCTCTGGCTGCGCAATCCCGATACCCTGCGCGGGCCGGGCGCGCCACAGGCGCCGGAGGGGCCGGTCGGCGACGCTGCGCGCCCCGCCGACCAGTCGCTCGCCACGGATACCGACCCCGATGGCGGAGAGGCCGGATGACAGAGGCCCTGTTCCGCGCCGATCCCTACCTGCGCGCCGCCGAGGCCCGGGTGACGGCCCTGACCGAGGAGGGCGGCATCATTCTCGACCGTACGATCTTCTACCCCGCCGGCGGCGGCCAGCCCGGCGACGGCGGGGTGTTGCGCTGGAAGGGCGGCGAGATCGAGATCGCAACGACCGTCAAGGCGGACGCGGACGACATCGTTCTTGTCCCGGCCGAACCCGCCGCGCTGCCGGGGGTGGGCGCGGTGTTGAACCAGGAACTGGACTGGGACCGACGCCATCGCCACATGCGCGTGCACACGGCGCTGCACCTGTTATCGGTGGTCATCCCGCTGCCCGTCACCGGTGGTGCGATCACCGCTGAAAAAGGGCGGCTGGACTTCGACATGCCCGAGGCGCCCGAGGATCGGGACGCGCTGGAACAGACACTCAACGACCTGATCGCCTGCGATTTCGCGGTCACCGAGGAATGGATCACCGAGGCCGAGCTCGACGCGCGGCCGGGACTGGTCAAGACCCTCTCGGTGGCGCCCCCGCGCGGCACCGGCACGGTCCGGCTGGTGCGGATCGGGGCAGGGGAGAACACCGCCGACCTGCAACCCTGCGGTGGCACCCACGTTGCCCGGACCGCCGAGATCGGACGGGTGCGCCTGGGTAAGGTCGAGAAGAAGGGCAAGCAGAACCGCCGCGTCCACCTGCATCTGGGCCGCTGAAACATCCAGTGCTACGATTAGTTTCCGCTGGACCCTTGCATCGCCCCTGCGTTTTTGGGTATCCCCCGCAACGGAGCGGTGGCCGAGTGGTCGAAGGCGCACGCCTGGAAAGTGTGTAGGCGGGAAACCGTCTCGAGGGTTCGAATCCCTTCCGCTCCGCCACTTGACCCAGCGAAAGCGTTCTCCCGATCCGGCTGCGGCCGGATTTTTTCGTTGTTTTCGAGGGTTATGCGGGATGGGCTGAGCACTGGCCCCGGCGCCAAGAGGCCCGAAAGCGGTCTCTCAGGGCCAATATTCTCCGGACCTCATGACTGCGCCGATCTGGTGAATAGCCTACAAGTATCTGGAATTTCGCGGTTTTTGCGTCGCCGAGGCTGAACACTTCGATGCCGGTGGCGTTCGCGAGATGGAACTGAAATCGAACCAACGCATGGGCCAAGTCGAACCGTTCGGAGCTGTTTCTGTACCTATTTGAGGCGTTAGACATGCTGACCTTCAAAACCGTGACATGCCGGGTAAAGACCAACATAAAGACTCTGCTTCGTCCAGGTTTCCCCAGAAAAACTCCCCGCCCAGACTCTCAAGACGGCTAGAAGCAATTTTCTTGAACTGAGCTTCGACGTCCTCTGCTGATTTCTTGTCCGGGAATGGCTGCGAGTTCAAACGTTGAGCCTTTCGCTCGAAGGAGCTGGGTTCTGGAAGCAGAGCAACTTCTTGTTATCGAATATTTTTACAAACTTGGTCTTGTGCTAAACTGATGGAAAGTTCTGCAAGAGGAACCGACTCGGCTCACCCTTGTCGGACCATTGATCCCATAGGGTGCGCGCTTGAGCATCGTCGGTATCAAGCAACCGGTATACCTGATCTTTGCGCTTCTGGTGCGCGCGCGCGCCTATCTTCCCGTCGGCGTCCGGCATGAGATAATCCTCCACGATGGAGGCTGTGAAATCGCTAGCCGTTCGTGCCTTGCGGTGCCTCAAAGCCAAGTCGGCTTCGACCTCGTTGGCACACTTCGCTGGTGCGGATTTCCCGAAGTATCTTGCCCCAAGCTTAAGCACCTCGTCCAGCTCTCCGTCCTCGGTCAGAAGACGGAGGACGTGTGGAATGTAGTCTTCGGCGCGTTGCTCTTGGAACAGGATGCGCGCCTGGGCGAATTGCTCTTTGGTCGGTTGATGTGTGACGTCGTCCGAGTCTCGCACCAAGAACTTCCGCTGCTCGCGCAGGCCCTCGAAGCTGGAGGTCGAGATCAGGACACCACGAATTCGAAAGGTCCAAGGTTGACCGTCTATAATGACCGGGCCGATCTCCTCATGGAGGAAATGCGGAACGATCTGAGTGCAAGCGACTTTGTATTCCCCCCAACCTGCATGTGCGCCCAGAGCGAGGCCTTTCGGATCAGCGAACCCGAAGGTCTGGGTGCGATGTTCCTCGTCAACGATCCAGATGACGAAATCGGGATAATACCAGTCAGAGGAATCGACGCGTAGCCTGAAGGACTTCGCGTCTTTCTCAATATTTCGCTTTAGCCAAATCTTTTGCTTTCCCCATACGAGTGGCGTAGAAGCTGACTTTGGATAATCTTTTTTTGGGTAAAGGTAAGTAATCAAGTCACGAACGAACTTCTCTTCTTCACGGTTTAGCGCCCCAGGGCCAGACAAGACACCAGTGTCCTTTTGGTCCAGCAAAAGAGGCTGATAGACGCTGCCTGGTGCAAGAACTTCGCAATTATTACTTGTCGCACTGACGATCAATGGAAGGTTCTGCACATTCGGGCACAGGGGGCGGTCTCCGAACAAATTTGTTTGCAAATTTTCAGGCATTGGTGCCTTCCTTGAAGTACTGGCTGGGAATGCCGCTGTCTGCCGCGCCGACGATTTCGTAGCTGCTATGTTTAGCCTCAACCTTGCGGTAGGCGCTTTCAAATAGCTTACGAGCGACTGTGCTTGCTGCAATTTGAAGCCGCTGGATGTCTTGCTGACTTTGAATCTTGCAGAAGCCCGGCAGGGCCCACACTTCGTACGGGCCATTGGCTAGGGCGGTGCTGACGGAGCGACGGTCGAAGCGGAAGTTCCAGCGCTTTCCGATGGCCTTCCACTGCATGAGATCTGTGTATATGGAGTCCATGTCTAGGTACGGAATAATTTTCTTGAATTCCGGAGTGATGTCCGCGCCCATTCGAGTCGCGCTTTCATCCAATCCGTCACGGCCGATGCGTGCAGTAGCAACACCTGCGGCATAGGAGACGACAATCTTGTTGACTGATTTAAGCCAATCAGCATCGCACAAATCGACAAGGAAGGCACTTTGTTGCGGGCTGATAGCCTTGATTGATATCAGCGCAGGAGTTTCTGGTAGCCAGTCCTGAACGTCGCAGACGGCTCTGGCCTTTTCACCGATTCCGTTCTCGAATAGTCCCTCCAAGAAGGCCTGCAGATATCGGGACTTGAGTCCGAAGACGAAGGCCGTTTGCAACGCAGCTAAGTCGCCCTTTATGTCTCGCAGACGCTTTCCGTTACCGTTCGTGCCAGCAAACCGCACGACGCGACCGAACATTTGGATGAACCAGACCGGGTTTACCGGAGAGATTGGAGTTGGTCATTCTGCGGCGATCTTAGCCTCGCAGTCGGCGTTGTAGAAGTTCCTTTCGGCTGTTGCGGGTGAGATGTATCCGAGCGGGCCGTAGAGGCGCTTGTCGTTGTACCAACGGACCCAGTCCAATGTTGCGAACTCGACGTCTTTCTTACCGCGCCACGGGCCTTCGTGCTCGATGACCTCGGCCTTGTACAAGCCGTTGATGGTCTCGGCGAGGGCATTGTCATACGAGTCCCCCACGCTGCCGACCGAGGCCCCGATCTTCGCCTCTTCAAGACGCTCGGAATACTTGATCGACAGGTACTGGACGCCGCGATCGCTGTGGTGGGTCAGCCGATCCCGGTCGGGCTTGCGGGCGGCAAGCGCCTGCTCGAGCGCGTCGAGAACCAGCTTGGTGTTGGGCGACGAGGAAACTTGCCAGCCCACGATGTAGCGGGCGAAGACGTCGATGATGAAGGCGACATACACGAACCCGACGGCGGTGCGCACATAGGTGAAATCGGCCACCCAAAGGGTGTTTGGGGCTGGTGCCTTGAAGTCGCGGTTCACCTTGTCTTCGGGGCACGGCAGGGCCGGATCGCGATACGTTGTCTTCTTGCCCTTGCCGCGGATAACGCCCTGTATTCCCATCTCTTTCATCAGGCGCACCACCGTGCAGCGGGCAGTCGCCACGTCATTCTCAGCAAGATCGTACCAGACCTTCACGGCCCCGTAGCGCTTGCCGCTGGCCTCCCAGCACGCCTTGATCTTCGGGCTGAGCTCGGTGTCGCGCTGCGTCCGCAGGGACGCCTTGGACGGGTCGCGTTTGACCGCCTGGTGGTGATGGTAGGTGGACGGCGCGATCGGCAGAACTCTGCAGATCGCCTCGACGCCGTACTGCCCGCGATGATCATCAATGAACATGATCATCTCTTGCGTTGGCGGTCGAGGTCCGCCGCTGCGAAAAAAGCCGACGCCTTGCGCAGGATCTCGTTGGCCTGCTTGAGTTCACGGTTCTCCCGCTGCAGCGCCTTGAGCTCCTCGCGTTCCGATTGCGTCAGGCCGTCGCGATCACCGTCCTCGATGGCCTGTCTGTTGATCCAGCCGCGCAGCGTGGCGCTACTGCATCCGAACTTCTCCGCGATCGAGGCGACCGCCTGCGACCGCGATTTGTAATCCGCTTCGTTCTCCAGAACCATGCGCACCGCGCGCGCACGTACCTCTGTCGAAAAACGGTTCCCTGGGTTTCCTTTGGTCATTGCTTACCTTCCGAGCTTTTTGCTCTCCGGTAAACCCGGTCTGGTTCAGAACATCCAGCACAGCATTGAGCACTACAACAAGCTACTTATTGACGGAAAAGAAGCCGAAACTGATACGCGATCAATAAGCTGGACGCGCGGCTTGAAGCAAAGATTCTCAAACCGTGAGAAAATCAATTTCAAAGATGGTCACGTTGTTCCTGCGATTTACCGACCGTTTGAAAAGACACAGGTGTTCTTCGGGAGAACGTTCAACGAATATGTTAACCAAATGCCGCGTATTTTCCCGACTGGGAGTATAGATAATAGGATCATTGCAGCCACCGGAATCGGTGCGAGCGGCGGATTTTCCGCATACATGGTCAACATCTTGCCTGACCTGAATATGATGGCGGCAGGGGCACAATGCTTCCCCCTCTACCTCTACGAAGAAACCACGCCCGAGGAGGGCCTGTTCGCCACTACGGACGGAGAGACCGGACTCGCTCGCCGCGATGCCATCACGGACGCCGGGCTCGCCCAATTTCAAGCAGCCTATCCGGGTGATACCATCACCAAGGAGGACCTGTTCTACTACATCTACGG
>NZ_DATFIP010000038.1:0-56719 GCF_035270045.1 Salibaculum sp. | reverse complement strand
CCGGGCGCAGCACCATGAGCATGCGTTCCTGGGATTCGGACAGCATCATCTCGTAGGCCGTCATGGCGTCTTCGCGCTGGGGAACGTCGTCGAGTTGCAGCTTGACGCCCAACCCGCCCTTGTCACCCATTTCGACCGCCGAGCAGGTCAGGCCCGCCGCGCCCATGTCCTGGATGGAGATGACCGCACCGGTTTCCATCAGTTCCAGCGTGGCCTCCATCAGGCGCTTCTCGGTGAAGGGATCGCCGACCTGCACGGTGGGGCGTTTTTCCTCGATCGTGTGGTCGAATTCGGCACTGGCCATGGTGGCCCCGCCAACGCCGTCGCGGCCCGTCTTGGCGCCCAGGTAGACCACCGGCATGCCCACCCCCGAGGCCTCGGAATAATAGATCTTGTCGGCCTCGACCAAGCCGGCGGCGAAGGCATTGACGAGGCAATTGCCGTTGTAGGCGGGATGAAAACGGACCTCGCCGCCCACGGTCGGCACGCCGAAGCAGTTGCCGTAGCCGCCCACGCCCTCGACCACGCCATGAACCAGCGTGCGGGTCCGGGGATGGTCGGGGTCGCCGAAGGACAGCGCATTCATCGCCGCGATGGGGCGCGCGCCCATGGTGAAGACATCGCGCAGGATGCCGCCAACGCCGGTCGCTGCACCCTGGTAGGGCTCAATGTAGCTGGGGTGGTTGTGGCTTTCCATCTTGAAGACCACGGCCAGCTTCGTCCCATCCGGCCCGTCGCCGATATCGACGATTCCGGCGTTCTCGCCGGGGCCGCAGATCACCTGCGGGCCATCGGTGGGCAGAGTACGCAGCCATTTCTTTGACGACTTGTAGGAACAGTGCTCGTTCCACATGGCCGAGAAGATGCCAAGCTCGGTGAAGGTCGGCTCGCGCCCGATGATGTCCAGGATGCGGTCGTATTCGTCAGGCTTGAGGCCATGGGCCTCGATCAACTCGGGCGTGATGGCTGGCTCTTGCATGATGCGCTTGATCCCCTCGGTCTCCGTTCGGGGCCGCTTTACGACATGGACCGGGCCGGAGCAATGCGGGCAGGGCGGTGCCGGGCAGAAACTATGGCTTGACCGGACCCGCCGGGCAGGAGTGTGATGCGGCATGGATACTTTTCCCAACCCTCACAGGGGCGGGGGTCTGCAAGGGGCGGCCGTTTTCGATGCCCCGGCTCCGGCAACCGATGCCGACCCCGTCGATGCCCTGCTCGCGCGCTGCCCCGCGGCGGCGCCTGCGCCGCTGGTGGACGCGACAGGCCTGGCCGCGTCATTGGGCGTGGACAAGCTCCACGTAAAGGATGAACGCGCCCGCATGGGGCTGGGCAGTTTCAAGGCGCTGGGGGCGGCTTACGTGATCGCACACCAGGCGGCTGAAACCGGGGCGGACGACATGGCGACGGCACTGGCCGGGCGGACCTATGTCACCGCCAGCGCCGGAAATCACGGCATGTCGGTCGCCGCCGGGGCCCGGGTCTTCGGCGCGCGCGCCGTGGTCTACCTTGCCGACACGGTGCCCGAAAGCTTTGCCCAAAGGCTGCGCGACAAGGGCGCCGAGGTGCGCCGCGAGGGCAGTGATTACGCCGCCAGCATGGCGGGTGCCGAACGCGCCGCGCGCGACGAGGGCTTCACCCTGCTGTCGGACAGTTCCTGGGCGGGCTACACGGACCTGCCCTGGCGGCTGATGGAGGGCTACCTTGCCATGGCCGCCGAAACGGTGCGCCAGGTGCCCGAGGTGCCCACGCACATCTACCTGCAGGCCGGGGTTGGCGGGCTGGCCGCGGCGGCGGCCGCGCATTTCCGGGCGGCCTGGGGGAACGCCCCGCAGATCGTCGTGGTCGAACCCGAGGCCGCGCCGGCCCTGACAAGAAGCCTGCAGGCCGGCCGGGTTATCGATACCCAGGGCCCCGACAGCCACATGGGGCGGCTGGACTGCAAGACACCCTCGGCCATCGCCCTGCGGGGCCTGTCACGGGACGCCGATCGATTCGTCACGATTTCGGAAGCCGAGGGCGCGGCGGTCCTGCCGCTTCTGGCAGCCCATGGACTGGCCACCACCAGCTCGGGCGGTGCCGGGCTGGCGGCAGTGTTGGCCGATCCGCCCGCCGGGGCGCGGGTGCTCTGCGTCCTGTCCGAGGCGCCTGCATGAGCGGCTTCACCGCCGCCGACTACCGCGGGCGGCTGGGCCGGGCCCAGGCCCTGATGGCCGAGGCGGGCCTTGGCGCACTGTTGCTGACGACCGAGCCGGACATCCGCTATTTCACGGGTTTCCTGACGCGGTTCTGGGAAAGCCCGACGCGGCCCTGGTTCCTCGTCGTGCCGGTGGCGGGCGAGCCTGTGGCGGTGATCCCCGCGATCGGGCGTGCGCTTATGGAAAGGACATGGATCGAGGATATCCGCTGCTGGCCCGCACCCGCGCCCGGGGATGACGGTGTCAGCCTGCTGGCCGAGACCATCGGGGAGGTCGCCCCGGAGGGCCTGATCGGGACGCCCTCGGGGCACGGCACCCACCTGCGGATGCCGCTGGCCGATTTCGGGCGGCTTTGCGCGCTTGTGGGGGTCGAACGCATGGCCGAGGGCGCCGGCGTCATGCGGGACCTGCGCATGGTCAAGTCCGAGGTCGAGATCGCGGCGATCCGCACCGCCTGCGCCGTTGCCGGGCGCGCCTTTGCCCGGGTGGGCGAGGTGGCCGGCGAGGGCGTGCCCCTTGCGCGGGTCTTTCGCGATTTTCAGCGGCTCTGCCTGGAAGAGGGCGCCGACTGGGTGCCCTATCTGGCGGGCGGGGCCGGGCCGCTGGGCTATGCCGACGTGATTTCCCCCGCCACGGATGCGCCGCTGGCCCGGGGCGATGTTCTTATGCTTGATACCGGGTTGGTGGTGGGCGGCTATTACTGCGACTTCGACCGAAACTACGCGGTGGGCACGCCAGCGCCGCAGGTGGAGGCCGCGTGGGACAGCCTGTTGCAGGCCACCGAGGCCGGGGTGCAGGCCGCGACACCCGGGGCGCGGGCCTGCGATGTCTTTGCCGCCATGGATCGGATCGTGGGCGGGAGCGAGACCGGGCGGCTGGGCCACGGGCTGGGGATGCAGTTGACTGAATGGCCCTCGCTCACCGCCGCGGATCGGACGGTGCTGCGGCCGGGCATGGTCCTCGCGCTGGAACCCTCGGTGGGAGTGCCGGGTGGCGGCCTGCTGGTCCACGAAGAGAACCTCGTGCTGCGTGACGACGGCGCGGAGATCCTGTCGCCCCGCGCGCAGGGGCCGCTGACAAGGATCTGACCCATGCGGGAGCCCTTTCCGTTTTCCCTGGCCGGTCCGCTGGGGCACGACGCCGCGCTAGGCCTGATTGTGCTGCAATCGGACGAAACCATCGAGGACGAGTTCCGCCGCCTGGTCCCCGATACGGGCGTCTCGCTTTATCACAGCCGGGTTGAGAGCGGGGCCGAGGTCACGCCTGAAACGCTGGCGCGGATGGCGCATGACCTGCCTGCTGCCGCCCGTCGGCTGCCGCGGCCGATCCATTTCGACGCGGTCGGTTATGCCTGCACTTCGGGGGCCTCGGTGATCGGGCCGGAGAAGGTGGCGGCCCTGGTCGCCGCGGTGTGCCAAACCCGCCACGTGACCGAGCCGCTGTCGGCGCTCGTCGCGGCCTGCGGGCATCTTGGCGTCTCGAAGCTCGCCTTCCTGTCACCCTACACCGAAACCGTTTCGGACACCCTGCGCGGCGCCCTTGCCGCGCGTGGCGTGGACAGTCCCGTTTTCGGCAGTTTCGACGAGGCCGAGGAAACCCGCGTGGCGCGCATCGATGGCGCGTCGGTCATGGCGGCGGCGCGGCATCTGGCGCGGACCGGCGGGGCCGAGGCACTCTTTCTGTCATGCACCAACCTGCGCAGCTTCGGCGTGATCGACGCGATCGAGGCAGAGATCGGCTTGCCGGTGCTGAGTTCAAACCTCGTGCTGGGCTGGCACATGTTCCGGTTGTCGGGCGTGCAGGCGCAGGGCCCCGGAACGCTTTTGCGGCGCTAAACAGAAAAAAGCCGGGCACTAAGGCCCGGCGAAGTCCAACAGGGAGGTATGAAGATGATGAGCTTTTCAGCATCACCGGCTTCGATTGGGGATTTAGGCGGCGGTTCTGACTCGTGCAAGCCTAATTGCTGCATCAAAATGACAACGCCGCCATGCGCGTGACGCATGGCTTTGCCCCGCGAAGCGGCTCCGGGTCCTGTCAGACGATTTCCTCGCGCACCCGGCGGCGATGGGCGACGATTTCCTCCTGCACGAAATCGCGGAAGGCCATGACCCGCTTGGACTGGCGCAATTCCTCGGGATAAGCAAGAAAAACAGGGACTTCACCGCTTTCCACCTCGTGCAGGACGCGGCGCAGGCGGGGCGTGAATTCCGCCACGTAGTCCGGCAGGACGCCGATCCCGAGATCCGATTGCACCGCCTGAAGGACCCCGAAATAGTTGTTCACATGCAGAAGTTTCGGCGTGTCGTAGGTCAGCAAGTGTTGCACGAGAGTCGCACCCGCGGCGACCTGGAAGGCGTTGGGACTCTGGCATATGAGCCGGTGCGCGCCGATTTGGTCGAGCCGGTCGATGGGGGCGGCGGCGTCAAGGTAGGCATCCGTCGCGTAGAGCCGCATACGCACCGACATCAGCCGCTTGCGGATCAGGTCGGCCTGGCTTGGTTCCTTCATGCGGATGGCCACGTCGGCCTCGCGCATGGGCAGGTCAAGCACACGTTCCTCGAGCATCAGGTCGATATTGAGGTCGGGATATTTCTTGTAGAGCGTGGGAAGACGCGGCGCCAGCCAGAGCGTGCCGAAGCCGGTTGTCGTGGTGACCTTCAACTCGCCGAAGACCTCTTCCTCGCTGTCCTTGATCCGGGCCGACGCGGCATCGAGCCTGCGTGTCATGGCCCGGGTGGCGTCGAACAGCAGCTCGCCCTGCTCGGTGAGAATCAACCCCCGCGCGTGGCGGTGGAACAGGGTGGTGTTCAGCGAGTCCTCAAGGGCGCGGATCTGGCGCGAGACGGCGGACTGGCTCAGGTGCAGCATGTCGCCGGCATGGGTCAGGCTGCCCGCATCGGCGACCGCGTGAAAGATTCGTAGCTTGTCCCAGTCCATCGCCGTTCCTTCCGGAAAGCCTGTGCCACCATTCCCTTTGGGTCATTACACCGCGAGTCATGGTCTTTGCAAAGAACATTGTCGCACGGTTCATCCTTTGTAGGTCAGTGTTTTTGACCTATGCTGCCGTAACGCTCGACAGAGGCGAGGAGGTGCCCGATGAGCCTGCAGGACATATCCCTTTCCGACCGGTTCGACCTGTCGAAATCGCCGGTGTTGCTGAACGGCACCCAGGCGCTGGTGCGGCTGATGCTGATGCAGCGGGCCCGGGACCGGGCGGCGGGGCTGGATACGGCCGGTTACGTGACGGGTTATCGCGGCTCGCCGCTGGGGGCGGTGGACCTGCAGATGCAGCGCGCGCAAAAGGAGCTGGCCGAGGCGCAGGTTCTGTTCCAGCCGGGTCTGAACGAGGACCTGGCCGCCACCGCGCTCTGGGGCAGTCAGCAGGCCGACCTGCGCGGCGAGGGCAAGCATGACGGTGTCTTCGGGCTCTGGTATGGCAAGGGGCCGGGGGTGGACCGGTCGGGCGACGTGATGCGTCATGCCAACATGGCCGGGACAGCGCCTCATGGCGGCGTCCTCATGGCCATGGGCGACGATCACACCGGTGAAAGCTCGACAACCCTGCACCAGTCCGACTGGGCCATGGTCGATGCCTACATGCCCATTGTCAGCCCCGCCGGGGTGCAGGAAATCCTCGACTACGGGCTCTACGGCTGGGCGCTGTCCCGCTTTGCCGGGGTCTGGGTCGGCCTGAAGACGATGAAGGACACGGTCGAGGTCACGAGCGTCGTCGAGGGCGACCCGTTCCGGCCGCATTTCGTGACCCCCGACATTTCCATGCCCGAGGGGGGGCTGAACATCCGTCTGGTGGATACGCCCGTCGCGCAAGAAGCGCGGATGATCGACCACAAGCGTTTCGCGGCCGAAGCGTTTTCCCACGTCAACGGTATGGATAAGCGGGTCTGGGGCAAGCCGGGCGCGAAAATCGGTTTCGTCGCCGCGGGCAAGAACTGGCTCGACCTGCAACATGCGCTGTCATTGCTGGGGATCGACGCCGCCGAGGCCGCGCAGTTGGGCGTCACGACCTACAAGGTCGGGCAGGTCTGGCCCATGGACATGAAGGGGTTTCTTGACTGGGCCGAGGGGCTCGACCTGATCATCTGCGTCGAGGAAAAGCGCAAGCTGATCGAGGTGCAGGTAAAAGAGGCCATTTTCGATGACCGCCGCGGACAGCGCGTCTATGGCTGGCACAAGGGGAAGTCCCATGTCGGCGACCGCCGCGAGGAATTGTTCCCGACCCGCTACGCGCTGGACCCGGTCTGGGTGGCCGAGAAGATTGGCCAGGTCCTGATCGAAGAGGGCCGACGAACCGACGCCCTAGAGGGTGCGCTGGCGAAACTGGCCGAGGCCCGCCGCGCCGACAACGCCGAAGAGATCGCGGCGCGGCTGCCCTATTTCTGTTCCGGTTGCCCGCACAACAGCTCGACCAGTGTGCCAGACGGGTCGCGCGCCTATGCCGGGATCGGCTGTCACTACATGGTGCAATGGATGGACCGCGACACGGTCGGGTTCACCCAGATGGGCGGCGAGGGCGCGAACTGGGTGGGCGAGGCTCCGTTCTCGACGCGGCCCCACGTTTTCCAGAACCTCGGAGACGGCACGTACAATCACTCGGGCGTGCAGGCGATCCGCTTCGCGTTGATGGCCGGAACCAACATCACCTACAAGATTCTTTACAACGACGCCGTCGCCATGACCGGCGGCCAGAAGAATGACGGCGACCTTGGTCCGGACCGGATCTGCCGCGAGTTGCTGGCCATGGGGGTGCGCGACGTGGCCGTGGTTCATGACCCAAGGGAAGGATTTGATGTCAAAAGCCTGCCTGCTGGTGTTCACGTGCATGAACGCGACGAGATGGAGGCGGTGCAAAAGGGGCTGTCCAAGGTACCGGGCGTCTCGGCCCTCGTCTATATCCAGACCTGTGCCGCCGAGAAACGCCGCCGCCGCAAGCGCGGCCGGTTTCCCGACCCCGACCGTCGCGTCTTCATCAACACCGATGTCTGCGAGGGCTGCGGCGATTGCGGGGTGCAGTCGAACTGTGTCTCGATCGTGCCGGTCGAGACCGAGCTGGGCCGCAAGCGCGCCATCGACCAGTCAAGCTGCAACAAGGACTTTTCCTGCCTCAAGGGGTTCTGCCCCAGCTTCGTGACCGTTGAAGGCGCACAAATGCGCCGCGACGAGGGCACCGGGCTGGATTTACCTGATTTGCCCGCGCCCGAGCTACCCGCGATCGACGGCACGCACAACGTTGTCATCACCGGGGTCGGTGGCACCGGCGTCGTGACCATCGGCGCGGTGCTGGCCATGGCCGCCCATGTCGACGGCAAGGCGGCTGGCATGATGGAGATGGCCGGTCTGGCGCAAAAGGGTGGGGCGGTTCATATCCATTGCCGCATCGCCGAGTCGGCCGAGGATATCGCGGCCATCCGCGTGGCCACCGGTGAATGCGATACGCTGATCGGCGGCGACCTGGTGGTCAGCGCCGGCGCAAGGACCCTGGGTCTGACGACGCCGGGCCGCACCCGCGCCGTGGTGAACGCGCACGAGGTCATGACCGGCGATTTCACCCGCGACACGGACTTCAAGCTGCCGACCGACCGCTTGCAACACGCGCTGCAGGCGCGCCTGCAAGACCGGCTGTCGATGTTCGATGCCAACGACCTGGCCGGTCACCTGCTGGGTGACGCGATCTATTCGAACATGATGGTTTTCGGGGCTTGCTGGCAGATGGGCGGCATTCCGGTCAGCGAGTCGGCGATCAAGCGCGCGATCGCGTTGAACGGCGCCGCGGTCGACCGCAACACCCAAGCCTTCGACTATGGCCGTTGGGCCGTGCTGGAGCCCGAGAAGGCGGCCGCGCTGCTGGAGGACAAGGTGGTCGAAAAGCCGAAAACGCTGGACGAGAGAATCGCCCATCGCGCCCAGCATCTGACCGCCTACCAGGATGCCGCCTATGCGAAACGTTACACCGATTTCGTCGCGCGTTTCGACGGGCCGCTGAAAGAGGCGGTCGCGAAAGGCTATCACAAGCTGCTGGCCTACAAGGATGAATACGAGGTCGCGCGTCTGCACCTGGACACTCGCAGGAAGGCCGAGGCCGAGTTGGGCGGCGAGATCCGGCTGACCTATCACCTCGCCCCGCCGGGGCTGAGCAGGCAAGGGCCGGGCGGCCGCCCGCTAAAGAAAGAATTCGGTGAGCGTCTGATGCACCGCCTTTTCCCGCTGCTGGCCCGCCTCAGGCGCCTGCGCGGCACCTGGGCCGATCCCTTCGCACGCACCGAAGAACGCCGGATGGAGCGGGCCCTGATCAGCCAATATGAACGGGACATGGACGAGGCGCGGCGCCTCCTGCGGCCCGAGACGCGAGAGGCCGCCGTGGCCCTGGCCGAGCTGCCGCTGTCGATCCGCGGCTTCGGGCCGGTCAAGGCGGCCAATGCCGCCAGCGCCGAGAAACGCCGCGAGGAGTTGCTGGCGGTGCTGCGTACGCCTGACGGGGACAGGCAGGCGGCCGAGTAACGGTGTGTTATCAAGGCGTCACGGAGGCTGGCTATTCTGCATCACCCTGCGTAAACCGACATGACGACAGACTAGCCCGGCAGATGCCATGAGCGACAAGCACATAGCCCGCGAGATTTCCTATGCCCATTCCGCCCGGTCGCGTACCGGGCGGGCCATGATCCGCGTGATGGAAAACGCCACCGGTCGGCTGCGCCTGATCCGCAAGGCGCGCGGCTATGCCCAGGAGGTGGCCGGGGGCCGCGATTTCTGGCAGGTCATCTGCGAGCGCTACAAGATCCGGCTGGAGGTGGTGGGCGGCAGCCTTGACGACATTCCCGCCGAGGGTCCGCTGGTCATGGTGGCCAATCACCCCTACGGCATCCTCGACGGCTTGATGCTGGGACGCATCCTGTCGGAGCGCCGCGCCGGGGATTTCCGGGTTCTGGCCCACAAGGTGTTCCGCAAGTCGCCGGATCTGGAGAGGGTCATCCTGCCCATAGATTTCGACGAGACCAGGGAGGCTGTGCGCCGCAACATGGAGACCCGCAAGGCGGCGCTGCGTTACCTCGGCGAAGGCGGGGCCATCGGGATCTTTCCCGGCGGCACGGTCAGTACCTCTCTCAAGCCCTTCGCCCGGCCCATGGACCCGGCCTGGCGCACTTTCACCGCCAAGATGATCGCGCGGTCCGACGCGCAGGTCGTGCCCATCTATTTCGAGGGCCATAACAGCCGCCTCTTCCAGCTTGCCAGCCACCTGCACTACACCCTGCGCATGGGGCTTCTGATCCGCGAATTCCGCGCCCGCGTCGGAAGCACGGTGCGCGTGGTGATCGGCCGGCCCATCCCCGTCGACAGGCTGGACCCCTTGCGTTCGGACCCCAAAGCCATGATGGATTTCCTGCGCAAGGCGACGTATGAGCTTTCGCCAAGCCCTTTGGCCGCTGATGCCATCGGGTTCGAGTATGATGACAGGCACAGGGCCCAGGCAGACGGGGCCCAGGCAGGCAGGACAGGCGACAATGGCGGTAGGCATATTTGACAGCGGCCTGGGCGGGCTGACGGTTCTGGACGCGGTAAGCAAGCGTTTGCCGGGGGTTCCCTTTGTCTACTATGCCGACAGCGCCCACACGCCCTACGGTGTTCGCGATCCGCAGGACATCTACGAGCTGACGACGCGCGGGGTTCAGCGACTGTTCGACGAAGGCTGCGACCTCGTGATCCTGGCCTGCAACACCGCCAGCGCCGCGGCCCTGCGCCGGATGCAGGACGGCTGGGTGCCGCGCGACAAGCGGGTCCTGGGGGTTTTCGTGCCGCTGATCGAGGCGCTGACCGAGCGCAAGTGGGGCGACAATTCCCCCCCGCGCGAGGTCGCGGTCAAGCATGTGGCGCTTTTCGCGACGCCCGCGACGGTGTCCAGCCGCGCCTTTCAGCGCGAACTGGCCTTTCGCGCGATCGGGGTCGATGTCGAGGCGCAGGCCTGCGGCGGCGTCGTCGATGCCATCGAGGAGGGCGACATGATCCTGGCCGAGGCGCTGGTCACCAGCCACGTGGACGCGCTCAAGCGCAAGATGCCGGACCCGGATGCCGCCATCCTGGGCTGCACGCATTACCCGATCATGCAGGAACAGTTCCAGGCGGCCCTGGGGGCCGATGTCGCGGTTTTCAGCCAGGCCAACCTGGTGGCCGACAGCCTGGCCGACTACCTGGAGCGTCATCCGGCCATGGTCGGACCGGGTGAGACGGGCGGTTTCCTGACCACGGGGGACCCCAAGAAGGTTTCGGCGGGCGCGACGCGGTTCCTGCGGCGTGAAGTCGCCTTCGACGCGGCGTGATGCCACCTTGCGCGACCCTTCGCCCGCCCCTACTTGCCTTCTGACAAAGGACTGACATGACCCACAACGTCGCAATTCTTGGCGCGTCCGGCTACACGGGTGCGGAACTGGTCCGCCTGATCGCCAGCCACCCGGCGCTGAAGGTTGGCGCGCTGTCGGGCAATTCGAAGGCCGGGCGGGCCATGGCCGATGTCTATCCACATTTGCGCCACCTCGACCTGCCGCACGTGACCACGATCCAGCAGGTCGATTTCAGCGGCATAGACCTTGCCTTCTGCGCGTTGCCGCATGCGACCTCGCAGGCGGTCGTGGCCGACCTGCCCGGCCATGTCCGGGTTGTGGACCTGTCGGCCGATTTCCGCCTGCGAGACCCGGAGGAGTACGAGAAATGGTATGGCAAGCCCCATGCGGCGCCCGAGATGCAGCGGCAGGCGGTCTATGGCCTGACCGAGTTCTACCGTGGGCACATCGCCCGCGCACGGCTGGTTGCCGGAACCGGCTGCAACGCCGCGACCGGGCAGTTCATCCTGCGCCCCCTGATCGAGGCCGGGGTGATCGACCTGGACCGGATCATCCTTGACCTGAAGGTCGGCGCCTCGGGCGCGGGCCGTGCGGCCCGCGAGCACCTGCTGACCGCCGAGATGGTCGAGAACGTCGGTGCCTACGCCGTGGGCGGCAGGCACCGCCACCTTGGCGAGTTCGACCAGGAGTTTTCCGCCGCCGCGGGCCGGAGGGTCGAGGTGCAGTTCACCCCGCACCTCGTACCGGCGAGCCGGGGCATCCTCGCCACGGCCTATGTCGAGGGCGACCCGGCCGCGGTGCACCGCGCGCTGGCCGATCGCTACGGGGGTGAACCGTTCCTGCACGTCCTGCCCATGGGGCAGGTGCCGGGCATGAAGGACGTGCGCGGATCAAACCTGTGCCATATCGGCGTCGTGGCTGACCGGCGCGCGAATCGTGCTATCATCGTCGGCGTGATCGACAATCTGACCAAGGGGTCCAGCGGGCAGGCGATCCAGAACGCCAACCTGATGCTGGGGCTTGATGAAACCGCGGGGCTGATGCTGGCCCCGGTCTTTCCGTGAAGGGGCAAGGACATGGCCGGTATGAAATCCCTCAAGAAACAGCGCCGCATCCAGGTGATCCTCGTGGCCTTCGTCGCGCTGACCCTTTCTGTCGGGCTGGTCGGTTACGGCTTCCGTGACGGGATCAACTATTTCCGCTCGCCCGCCGAGGTGGTGGCCGAACCGCCCGCCGAGACCGAGCTGTTCCGCATCGGCGGACTGGTGGCCGACGGGTCGATCGTGCGCGGCGAGGGCACGCAGGTCCGCTTCTCGGTCACCGATGGCGGCGCCACCGTGCCGGTCACATACGACGGCATCCTTCCGGACCTCTTCGAAGAGGGCCAAGGCATGGTCGGACAGGGGCATTACGTGAACGGAACCTTTGAAGCCGTTGAAATCCTTGCAAAACACGATGAGGATTACATGCCCGCAGAATTGGTCGACAGTCTCAAGGAACAGGGTGTCTACCCGCACCAGGACGGCGCGGCAGCAATCAATTAACCACGGGCATGCAGCCTTTTGCCCCAGTCAACTGGGGAAAAGGCCATGCAGAACGTGCAAGAGATCGCCGAGGAGATTGTCGCCCGCGAAGGCGGCTACGTGAACGATCCTGACGACCCCGGCGGCGCGACCAATCACGGGGTCACCATCCACACGATGCGCCGGCTGGGTCTGGACCTGGATGACGACGGCCAAGTCACGGCAGGAGACGTGCGCGCGCTGTCGCGCGAGCAGGCCATCGGGATCTTCGTGCGCCACTACTACCATGGGACGCGGATCGATCGTCTGCCCAAGGACATCCAGCCGTCCGTATTCGACATGTATGTCAATGCGGGCGCCAACGCCGTGCGCATCTTGCAGCGTCTTCTCAATGACATGCGCATCACCGTCGATGTGGACGGGGTGATCGGGCCGCAAACGGTCGCCGCCGCGCGCGCCGCCTTGGCGGCCGCCCCCGACCATTTTGCCGATGCCTATGGTATCGCGCGTCGCAACTACTACTATGCGCTGGCCGACCGCCGGCCCGCGTCGCGGAAATACGCGCGGCGGCGTGATGGCGGCAAGGGGGGCTGGATTCGCCGCGCCGAGGAGTTCATCTCGCCCCGCTTTCACCTGACCGACGCGCAGCACCGCGAGCGGGTGGCGCCATGGGGCTGATCGAACGCGTCTTTTCGCTATTCTTCGACGACGGGCGCAACATCATTCGGGAAACCGCCGAGGTCTTTCGCGAGAACACCGAAGCGGCGGCAGATCGCGAGACCCGGTTGCGCCGGGACACGCTGCGCCAGTTGGCGCAGGAATTCGAGCACCCGCGCCCGGGGCGGTTCGACAGGTTCATGAACGGGCTGAACCGGCTGCCGCGTCCGCTGCTGGCCTTCGGCACCATCGGGCTGTTCGTGGTGGCGATGGTTGATCCGCTCTGGTTTGCCAGCCGGATGCAGGGCATCGCCGTCGTGCCCGAACCACTCTGGTGGTTGATGGGGGCCATCGTGAGCTTCTATTTCGGCGCGCGCCACCAGGCCCATTCGCAGCGCTTCCAGTCCTCTATCGCGCAAACCCTGTCGCGGGTGCCCGCTGTGATCGACAACACCGCGCGGCTTGAGGCAATGCGCGCCAGGGCCCCGGCCGGTCCGGAGGACGTTGATGCCGCGTCGGTGATCGACGCCGCGCCGAACCCGGCGCTGGCCGAGTGGCAGGGCGGGCGCCCCCGGTAGGCCCATCACTCGACCGTGACGCTTTGACCGACGACTGGCTATGGCGCGGTGCGCCACAGGCATTATAGTGATCTCCATGATTACCGAGCTTGGACACTTCGCCCTGATTCTCGCCGCGCTGGTCGCGGTCTTTCAAACCGTCGTGCCACTGGTGGGTGCGCACAAGGGATGGCGCAGCTGGATGGCGCTGGGGGATCCCGCCGCGACGGTGCAGTTCATCCTCGTGGGCTTTTCCTTTGCCGCGCTGACCTATGCCTTCGTGGTCTCGGATTTCTCGCTGCGGCTGGTCTTCCTGAATTCGCATTCCGACAAGCCGATGCTCTACAAGATCACCGGCGTCTGGGGGAATCACGAAGGGTCGATGTTGCTCTGGGTGCTGACGCTCGCACTGTTCGGGGCCTGTGCCAGTTGGTTCGGATCGAACCTGCCGGCCTCTCTGCGCGCCCGGGTGCTCGGGGTTCAGGCGCTGGTCACGGTGGCCTTCTACGCCTTCATCCTGCTGACCTCCAATCCCTTCCTGCGGATGCAGGTGCCGCCCTTTGACGGGCAGGACCTCAACCCGCTGCTGCAAGACCCCGGTTTGGCCTTCCACCCGCCGTTCCTCTACCTCGGCTACGTGGGACTCTCGATGACCTTTTCCTTCGCCATCGCGGCCCTGCTGGAAGGCAAGGTGGACGCCGCCTGGGGCCGCTGGGTGCGACCCTGGACGCTGGCGGCCTGGTTGTTTCTGACCGTGGGTATCGCGCTGGGGTCCTGGTGGGCTTATTACGAACTGGGCTGGGGTGGCTTCTGGTTCTGGGACCCGGTGGAGAATGCCAGCTTCATGCCCTGGCTGCTGGCCGCGGCCCTGCTGCATTCGGCCATCGTGGTGGAAAAACGCGAGGCGCTGAAAGCCTGGACCATCCTGCTGGCGATCCTTGCCTTCGGTTTCTCGCTGCTGGGCACCTTCATCGTGCGGTCGGGCGTGCTGACCTCGGTGCATGCCTTTGCCAACGACCCCGAACGCGGGGTCTTCATCCTGATGATCTTCGGTGGTTTCGTGGGTGGAGCGCTCACGCTCTTTGCCGTGCGCGCGTCGGCGATGGAGGCCAAGGGCGTATTTTCCATGGTCAGCCGCGAAAGCGCGCTGGTGGCCAACAATGTGCTTCTGGCCGTCTCGGCCTTCGTGGTCTTCATCGGTACACTTTGGCCCGTCTTCGCGGAAATGGTTCTGGGGAGGGTGTTGTCGGTTGGCGCACCCTTCTTCAACGCCGCCTTCTCGCCCTTCTTCGTGGCGCTGTCGCTGATCCTTCCGGTGGGCGCGATGCTGGCCTGGAAACGCGGCAGCGTGAAGAAGGCGTTTACCCCGCTCTGGCCAGTGGCCGTTCTGGCCGTGGCCCTGGGCGCGTTGGCCTTTGCCATGCAGACCGGGCGCAGCGCGCTTGGCCCGGTTGGCGTCGCGCTCGGTGTCTGGGTCGTGGGTGGCGCTGCAACGGACCTGTGGCAGCGCACCGGACGGCAGGGGCTGACGACGCGGCTGGGCCGGTTGACGCGCCTGCCGCGGGCCGACTGGGGCAAGTTCGTGGCCCATAGCGGGATGGGTATCACCGTCTTCGCCGTGGCGGGCCTCATGGCTTGGGAGGATGAGGACATCCGCGTTGCCAATATCGGCGACCGTTGGCAGGTCGGAATCCACGAGGTCGAGCTGCTGGACGTCTACCGCGAGCAGGGTCCGAACTACGTGGCCACCAAGGCCGACATGGCCATCTATCGCAACGGGCGCGAGGTCGGCGTCGTCCACCCCGAAAAGCGCATCTACCCGGTGGCCGATATGCCCACGACCGAGGCGGGCATTCGAAACGGCGTGCTGCGCGACGTCTACCTGGTGATCGGCGATCCGCAGAACGCCGGGGGCTGGGCCGTGCGGACCTATATCAAGCCTTTCGCCAACTGGATATGGGGCGGTTCCATCCTCATGGCCATCGGGGGGCTGTTCAGCCTGTCTGACCGTCGCCTGCGCGTGGCCGCCGGTGCCACCAAGCGCAAGCCTTCCCCGACGGGCGGGGTCCCCGCGGAATGAGGCGCCTGGTCCTGATCCTGGTCCTGCTGGCGGCGCCCGCCTGGGCCGTTCAGCCCGACGAGGTGCTGGACGATCCGGCGCTGGAAGAGCGTGCGCGCGACCTGTCGGGCGGCCTGCGCTGCCCGGTCTGCCAGAACGAGAGCATCGACGAAAGCAACGCGGGAATCAGCAGCGACCTGCGCGTCCTGCTGCGCGACCGCCTGAAAGCTGGCGACAGCGACGAGGCGGCGGTGCAGTTCCTGGTGGATCGCTACGGCGAATACATCCTGCTCAGCCCCCCCAAGGAAGGGGCGAACCTTGTCCTGTGGCTGGCCGGGCCGATCCTGTTGCTGCTGGCTGCCGGTGTGGGGTATGCCAGCGTGCGGGCGCGTGCCGCGGCCAAGGCGCCCGAGGCACTGTCGGATGACGAACAGGCCCGGCTGGATGAAATCATGCGGTCCTGACGCAGGGTTTCGGGTTTTCGGACCCGCTCGGATCATTAGAGTGCCACCAGATCACGCGAAAGAGCACCGGGAAAGGGCACTTGGCATGGACTACCAGACGATCCGGCTGGAGATCGCGGACGGGGCAGCAACCCTGACGTTGAACCGGCCGCAGGTGATGAACGCGCTGAACACACAGATGCGGGCCGAGATCACCCACGCGGTCAAGGCCGCGGCGACCGAGGCGCGCGTTCTGGTGATGCGCGGGGCGGGCGAGGCCTTCTGTTCGGGGCAGGATCTGGGCGATGGGGGCAGCGCGGCCAACCTCGACCTGGAGCGTACCCTGCGCGACGAATACGTTCCCATGTTGCGCACCATTTTCGACTGTCCCGTTCCGACCATTGCCGCAGTTCACGGTGCCGCCGCCGGGGCCGGTGCCAACCTTGCGCTGGCCGCCGACGTTGTAATCGCCGCCGAAGAGGCGAGCTTCATCCAGGCCTTTACCCGCATCGGTCTGATCCCGGACGCGGGCGGGACCTATTGGCTGCCAAGGCAGATGGGTGCGGCCAAGGCCATGGGCGCAGCGCTCTTCGCCGACAAGATCAGCGGGCGCCAGGCCGCTGACTGGGGCATGATCTACGAAGCGGTCCCGGTGGCGCAGTTCGAGGATCACCTGGCCGGCCGCGTGGCGCACCTGGCAAAGGGTCCGACGCAGGCCTATCGTCACCTCAAGACCGCTATCCGCGAAAGCTCGGCGAACACGCTGGACGAACAGTTGCTTCTGGAGGCCCGGCTACAGGGTGAATGCGGCAAGACCCGCGACTTCAAGGAAGGCGTGCTGGCCTTCCTTGAAAAGCGCCCGGCGAATTACGAGGGGCGTTAGGGCCGCGCCAGGCCAGGGCGCGCCCCGAGGGTGGCAACGAAAAAAGGGCCGCCATCGCGGGCGGCCCTTTCGCATCGCCTGTCCCGAAGGATCAGCGGTTTTCGATATCCACGTAGTCGCGCAGGTCGGCGCCCTGGTAGAGTTGCCGCGGCCGGCCGATCTTCATCTGTGGATCGGACAGCTGTTCCTTCCACTGGCTGACCCAGCCGACGGTGCGCGACAGCGCGAAGATGGGCGTGAACATGGCGGTGGGAAAGCCCATGGCCTCGAGGATGATCCCGGAATAGAAATCCACGTTCGGGAAGAGCTTCTTCTCGGTGAAATAAGGATCGTCCAACGCGGCCTTTTCCAGTTCCTTGGCGACCTGAAGCGTCGGGTTGTCCTCGATGCCCAAGAGGTCGAGCACCTCGTCCGCAGACTGCTTCATGACCTTCGCGCGCGGGTCGAAGTTCTTGTAGACCCGGTGCCCGAAGCCCATCAGGCGGAAGGGGTCGTTCTTGTCCTTGGCCCGGGCGATATACTCGGGGATCTGGTCAGGCGTTCCGATTTCCTTGAGCATCTCCAGGCAGGCCTGGTTGGCCCCGCCATGGGCCGGCCCCCAAAGGCAGGCGATGCCGGCGGCGACACAGGCAAAGGGATTGGCGCCGGAACTGGACGCCAGCCGCACGGTCGAGGTCGAGGCGTTCTGCTCGTGGTCGGCATGCAGCGTGAATATCCGGTCCATGGCCCGCGCGAGGATCGGGTCGACGTGATATTCCTCGGCCGGGACCGAGAAGCACATGTGCAGGAAATTGGCCGCGTAATCGAGATCGTTGCGCGGATAGACGAAGGGCTGGCCCACGGAATACTTGTAGGCCATGGCCGCGATCGTCGGCATCTTGGCGATCAGCCGGAACGAGGCGATCTCGCGCTGGCGTTCGTCGGAAATGTCGGTGCTGTCGTGATAGAAGGCCGACATGGCGCCCACGACCCCGACCATCGTCGCCATCGGATGTGCATCGCGGCGGAAACCACGGAAGAAGTTGTGCATCTGCTCGTGGATCATGGTGTGGCGGGTGACCGTGGTCTCGAAATCCTCCAGTTCCTCGGCCTTGGGCAGATAGCCGTAAAGCAGCAGGAAACAGACCTCTAGGAAATGCGACTTGCCGGCCAGCTGGTCGATGGGATAGCCGCGGTGGGTCAGGACACCCGCGTCCCCGTCGATGTAGGTGATGGTGCTGTCGCACGAGGCGGTCGAGGTGAAACCCGGGTCATAGGTGAAGACCCCGGCCTGGCCATAGAGCTTGCGGATGTCCACGACATCCGGTCCGGCGGTGGGCGAGTGCACGGGCAGCTCGTAGTCTTTGCCGTCGATCGTCAGGGTCGCGGTCTTGGTGGTGTCGGCCATGGCGGTTTCCTTTGTTGCAAGGGCACGCCCGCAGGTCGGGCGTCGCGTTTTCACCGGACCGGCCTCGATATCCGTCGATCATGACGAAAAGGGTTCAGCCGGTCGCGTCCTCGAGGCGGGCGATGGTCTCCGCACGGCCCAGGACAAGCATCATGTCGAATACGCTGGGGGACACCGTCCGCCCGGCCAGTGCCGCCCTGAGCGGTCCGGCCAGCTTGCCGAGCTTGGTCTCGTGTGCCTGTGCCACTTCGCCCACGAGCGCCTCCAGCGCATCTCGCGTCCAGCTAGCAGTTTGCAGCTGCGGCGTCAATTCCAACAGTATACCACGGGATACATCATCAAGGGCCGCCGCGGCCTTTTCGTCGGGAACGATGGGGCGCGATGTGAGGCAAAAATGCGCTTTTTCAAGAAGTTCAGGGTAGGTCTTGGCCCGTTCCTTTAGGCTTGGCATGGCTTGCGACATCGCGTTCCGTTGCGGGCAGGTCAACTGTCCGGCCCCCGTTGCGGCAAGAAAGGCATCGAGGTCTTGCAGCAGCGCAGCATCCGACATCGCGGCGATGTGCTGGCCGCAGATATTGGCCAGCTTCTTGAAATCGAACCGGGCCGGGGCCTTGTTGATCCCATCCAGATCGAACCACGCCTGGGCCTGGTCATCGGTGAAGAATTCATCGTCGCCATGGGCCCAGCCAAGCCGCGCGAGATAGTTGCGCATGCCGGCAGCCGGGTAGCCCATGTCGCGGTATTCGGCCACGCCGGTCGCCCCGTGGCGTTTCGAGAGTTTCTTGCCGTCGGGCCCGAAGATCAGCGGGATATGCGCGTAGACGGGCAGGGGCCAGCCCATGGCCGCGTAGATCGTCATCTGGCGCGCGGCATTGTTCAGGTGGTCGTCGCCCCGGATCACGTGGGTCACGCCCATGTCGTGGTCGTCGACCACAACCGCCAGCATGTAGGTCGGGCTGCCGTCCGAGCGCAGGATCACCATGTCGTCCAGCTGGTCGTTGCGGATGGTGACCCGGCCCTGGACCTGGTCGTCGATCACCGTTTCGCCACTTTGCGGTGCCTTGACGCGGATCACGTAGGGACCGTCAGGATGAGTGGCCGGGTCCGCGTCGCGCCAGGGCGAGCGGTAGAGGGTGGAGTTTCCGGCCGCGCGCGCCGCGTCGCGAAAGGCCTGGATCTCCTCTTGCGTGGCAAAGCACTTGTAGGCCTGGCCCTTGGCCAGCATCTCGCGGGCGACCTCGGCATGGCGCGCGGCGCGGGCGTGCTGGCTGTAGGGCGCCTCGTCGTGGTCGAGGCCCAGCCAATCCAGGCCCCGCAGGATCGCCTCGGTCGCTTCGGGGGTGGAGCGCGCGCGGTCCGTGTCCTCGATGCGCAGCAGGAACTTGCCGCCCCGGCCACGGGCGTAAAGCCAGTTGAACAGCGCCGTGCGCGCGGTCCCGATGTGCATCTCGCCGGTGGGCGAAGGGGCAATGCGTGTGACAACCTGTCCGGTGGCGCTGTGCTCTGCCATTCCTGTCAACCTTTCCCGTTAACCTTTCGCTAACCATGGGGTCGTAGCGTCAGCGGGGGCATACTCGGGCTGAAGGGCGGGGACAAGTGCGCCTTCTGACTTGGCTGGATCGCGGGCTGCTGGGGCAGCAGGGGCATCTTTTCGGATGGGTTCCGGTGTTCTTCGGCGCGGGGATCGCGCTCTATTTCGGGTTGCGGGTCGAGCCGGCCGTGGCGGTTTACGGGGGAGTTGCGCTTGCCACCCTGGTCTGCGTGCTGGTGCGGCGCTGGTTGCCCGACGGTCTGCGGGTGCTGCCCATGGCCGCGGCGCTGGTTCTGGCCGGCCTGGTCGTCGCCGGGGTCCGAGCCCACGCCGTGGCCGAACCCGTGCTGGACTTTCGCTATTACGGCCCCATCGAGGGCCGCGTGGTCGAGATCGACCGATCGGCCAGCGATGCGCGACGCCTGATGCTGGATAGCGTGGTGCTGCGCAACATGTCGCCCGCCCGGACACCCGCCCGCGTCCGCGTCTCTCTGCACGGACGGCAGGGTTTCCTGGACCCGGCCCCGGGGCAGACAGTGATCCTGACCGGGCATCTTTCGCCGCCCGCCGGCCCGGTGGAACCGGGTGGTTTCGACTTCCGCCGCATGGCCTGGTTCGAGAAGCTCGGCGCGGTGGGCTATACCCGAACACCGGTGCTGCTGGCCCGCGCCGCCGACGCGGAATCGGCGGGGCTGGCGATCTACCGCCTGCGGGTCGCGATCTCGGCCTGGGTTCAAGAGGCCTTGCCCGACGAGCGCGGCGCCTTTGCCGCGGCCATCATGACCGGCGACCGGTCGGCCATCGGGCAGGACGTGATCGAGGATTTGCGCGCGGCAAACCTGGCGCACCTGCTGGCCATATCCGGTTTGCACATGGGCCTGCTCACAGGCTTCGTCTTCTCGGTGATCCGCCACGCGCTGCTGCTCTGGCCCGGGTTCACCCTGCGCCGCCCGGCCAAGAAATACGCCGCAATGGGCGCGCTGCTGGTGGCGGCCGGCTACTACGCGATGTCGGGCGGTAACGTGGCAACGGAACGGGCCTTCATCATGGTTGGCGTGATGCTGGTCGCCGTCATGCTGGACCGGCGTGCGCTGACCCTGCGTGCTGTCGCCATCGCGGCCATGATCGTGCTGGTGCTGCGGCCCGAAGCATTGTCCGGACCGGGGTTCCAGATGTCCTTTGCCGCCACCGCGGCGCTTGTCGCCGTCTTCGGGTGGCTGCGCCGCGTCGACATGGACCGGCTCCCGAGGCGACTGCGCCCGGTGCTGGGGGTCGTGCTGTCCTCGCTGGTGGCGGGTCTGGCGACGGCGCCCTTCGCTGCGGCACATTTCAACCAGGTGTCGCACTATGGGCTCCTGGCCAACGTGCTGGCGGTGCCGGTGATGGGCACGGTGGTGATGCCGGCGGCGGTCCTGGCCGTGGTCCTGGCACCGATTGGACTGTCCGTGGTTGGGCTCTGGGTGATGGGGCTGGGCATCCGCTGGATCCTCGTGGTGGCCGATCGGGTTGCCGGGCTGGAGGGGGCGGTCGGTCATGTTCACAGCCCCGCGCCGCCGGTGCTGGGGCTGATGGCGGTTGGGGCGCTTGTGGTGATCCTCTGGCAGGGGCACGGGCGACTGGCCGGGCTGGCTCCGATGGTGCTTGCCGGACTGGTTTGGGCCGGAACCGAGCGTCCCGCGCTGCTGGTGGCCGACAGCGGGACGTTGGTGGGGGTCATGGGTCCTGAGGGGCGGGCCCTGTCCAAGCCACGCGGCGACGGTTTCGCGGCGCGCGCCTGGCTGGAAAACGACGGCGCGCCAGTCGCGCAGGCGCAGGCCCATGAACGGCCGGGAATGCGGATCGCCAGCCGCCGCCAGGAGATGCAGATCGGCGCAACCAGTGTTGTCGCGGTGCGCGGCAAGATGGCGCTGGCCGAAGTCGCGGACTGCGACGGGGCCGCGATCCTGGTGTCGAACCAGCGGGTCGGGCCGGGCCGGGACTGCACCGTGCTGGACATTGCGCGCCTTCGCGATGTTGGCGCGGTGGCCGGCTATTTGCGCAACGAGGCGCTGGAGCTGGTCAGCGTGCGGGACCGCAGCGGCGACCGGCTCTGGACAAGCGCAAGGGCCCGGAATGCTACCCTTCCGGCTTGGCGATAACGCGGACAAGGGGGGCAAACGGTCGGGATGGGCGGGGCAGTGCCACGTCCCGCCCCATCATCGCGGACGGGTTGCCGCCTGGGGCAGCGCGATCCCCCGCCGGCTCAGTAGGTGCGGATCAGGCCCACCAGCCGCCCCTGGACCTTGACCTGGTCATCACGGAACAGCCGGGTTTCATAGGCCGGGTTCGCGGCTTCGAGAGCGATGGTGCTGCCGGAGCGGCGAAAGCGTTTCAGCGTCGCCTCGGCATCCTCCACCAGCGCGACAACGATATCGCCGGTATCGGCGGTGGCGGTCTCACGGATGATCACGACGTCCCCGTCATTGATGCCGGCGTCGATCATCGAGTCGCCCTTGACCTCGAGCGCGTAATGCTCGCCCGCGCCGATCATGCTGTGCGGGACAGCCACATTGTGCGACACCTCGGAAATGGCCGCGATCGGCACACCGGCGGCGATCCGGCCCATGACGGGCAGATCGATCGCGCCCGCGGCCTCGACCGTCATGGCATTGGCAGGGATGTCCTTGCGCGCTTGTCCGGGGCCGCTGTCAGGCTGGTCGCCCTCGATCACGCGCGGCGAAAATCCCGTCTTCTGTTCCAGCGACTCGGGCAGCTTGATGATTTCCAGCGCCCGGGCGCGATGCGCTAGCCGGCGAACGAAGCCACGCTCTTCCAGGGCCGTGATCAGGCGGTGGATCCCGGATTTGGAGCGCAGGTCGAGCGCCTCTTTCATCTCGTCAAAGGAAGGTGGAACCCCGTCACGCTGCACGCGCGCATGGATGAAGGCCAAGAGATCAAGCTGCTTTCTGGTGAGCATGGGGTCCTCCGTGCCGGGCCGGATGTGACCCGTTTCGGGATGTTCTACTGGTGTTCCCCTTTTGTGTCAAGCTGTTCCCTTACAGTGCAAGCACCGGTACGGTTGCGCCCGATGGCCGCCCCGGGTCGTTCGGAGGCTGGATGATCAGGCAGTCAGCCTCGCTGAGCACCGACAGAAGCGAGCTGTCCTGGGTATCGAAGGGCGTAACGCCCGCCTGCGTGGTGCGCGCGCGGAGGTAATGCTGGCGGGGGCCGTTGGCGGGCAGGGGCGCGGCGAGCGTGCGCGGTTCCGGCGTTGTGACGACGGTGCGCTGCCCGAGCATCGCGCGGACCACCGGCGCCACGAAGACATGCCCGCAGACCATGGCCGAGACCGGGTTGCCGGGCAGACCCACCAGGGCGGCCGATCCCAGCCTACCCGCCATCAGCGGCTTGCCCGGCCGCATGGCCACCTTGTAGAAGGCGCGTTCCATTCCGCGGTCGGCCAGCGCCGGACCGACAAGGTCGTGATCCCCGACCGAGGCTCCGCCGATGGTCAGGATCAGATCCGCCCCCTCGGCCAGGTCGAAAATCGCCTGAAGCGAGGCCAGCGTGTCACGCGCGATGGGCAACAGGCGGGCCTCGGCCCCGAGCGCCTCGACAAGCGCGGCCAATCCGTAGCTGTTGGAGGCGATGATCTGGTCCGGCCCCGGGTCCTCGCCGGGCTGAACCAACTCGTCGCCGGTGGCGATGATCGCCACCTCGGGCCGGCGTGTGACCGGGGCAGCCGCGATGTTCATCGCCGCCATCAGCGCCACGTCCGACGGGGTCAGAACGCGGGGCGCGTCCAGGGTATCTCCGGCCCGGAAATCGGCCCCCATGGCGCGCACGTGCGGGCCGTGGCCAAGCGTCTCGGACAGGGTTATCGTGGTGCCGTCGCGCACCGTGTCCTCCTGGATGACCACGCGGGTTGCACCCTCGGGCATGGGGGCACCGGTGAAGATGCGCAACGCCTCGCCTGGGCCGACCGCACCGGCATAGCCATGCCCTGCCGCCGCCTCGCCGATCACCCGGTACTGATCGCCCGGCGCGCCTTCGCCGGCGATGGCATAGCCGTCCATGGCCGAGGCGGAAAAGGGCGGCTGGTCGCGCCGGGCTGTCACCGGCCGCGCCAGCGTGCGGCCGGAAGCGGCGCGCAGCGGCACGTCTTCGACCTCCAGAGGCGCGGCCAGCGCCAGCAGCTTTTCAAGGGCCTCATCGACGGTGATCATGCCTCGAACCGACCCGATTTGCCGCCATCCTTGAGCGTGACGCGGATACCACCGATTTCCATGTTCTTCTGCACGGCCTTGAGCATGTCATAGACCGTCAGCGCGGCGGTCGAGACCGCTGTCAGCGCTTCCATTTCCACCCCGGTCTGGCCGGTGGTCTTGACGATGGCGGTGATGCGCACGCCGGGCAGGTCCGCGTCTGCGGCAAGCTCCAGCGCCACCTTGGTGACGGGCAGGGGGTGACACAGCGGGATCAGGTCGGCGGTCCTCTTGGCGCCCTGTATGCCGGCGATCCGGGCGATGCCCAGAACATCGCCCTTCTTTGCCGTTCCGGCGGTCACGTGGGAGAGGGTGTCGGCGGACATGCGCACATGCCCCTCGGCGGTGGCGACGCGGGCGGTTTCGGGCTTGTCGGAGACATCGACCATGTGCGCCTGGCCGTCGGCGTCGAAATGGCTCAGCTTGCCGCTCCTCATGCCATGCTCCCGGGAACCAGCGGATCGGCCAGGATCGCGCGGGTGGCGGCGGCAACGTCGTGCTGCCGCATCAGGCTTTCGCCGATCAGGAAGCTGCGCGCCCCGAAGCGGGCCATCTCGGCCAGGTCGGCGGGGCGTGTCAGCCCGCTTTCGCAGACGATCATGCGGTCGGGCGGCACGAATTTCGACAGCGAGCGGGTGGTGTCCAGCGTGACCTCGAAGGTCTTGAGGTTGCGGTTGTTGATGCCCATCAAGGGGGAATTCAGGGCACAGGCACGGTCCAGTTCGGCGCGGTCGTGCACCTCGAGCAGGACGTCCATGTTCAGGTCGAAAGCCGCCGACTCCAGCTCTGCCGCCTGAGCGTCCGAGACCGAGGCGAGGATGACAAGGATGCAATCGGCGCCAAGTGCGCGCGCCTCGGTGACCTGGTAGGGATCGTACATGAAGTCCTTGCGCAGGGCGGGCAGGTTGGTGGCCGCGCGCGCCTGGGTCAGGAAATCATCCGCGCCCTGGAAGCTTGGCGTATCCGTCAGCACCGAAAGGCAGGCCGCGCCGCCGTCTTCGTAGGCCCGGGCCAGCGCGGGCGGGTCGAAATCCGCGCGGATCAGACCCTTGGAGGGGCTGGCCTTCTTGATTTCTGCAATCAGCCCGTAGCCGGTCTTGCCCGCCTGCACGAGGGCCTCGGCGAATCCGCGCGTCGGCCCGGCCTCCTTGGCGGCGGCCTCGAGCGTGGAGAGCGGTGTTTCGGCCTTGCGCGCGGCGATCTCGTCGAGCTTGTAGGCCTTGATCCTGTCGAGAATATCCATGGAGACTGGTTAGCGTGGGCGGGACGCGATGACAATTGTGCGGTTGCCGCAAGCCGGAATGGGCACCGCCCCCGGGATGCATCCGGCCCGGTGACGCGCCCGGCAGTCGCCCGTTTGCAGAGGCGGAACCGTGCAGAACGCCCAAAAAACGCGCAAAGTTGCGGTGCCCCTGCCGAATGCGGACCTCCAGGCTGGCCATTGTGCCGTTATGCGATCCTAATCAACCGGTACGTCCGAAAGGTTGGGGATGGAGAAAACACCGAACTTCGATGAGATGTGGGGCAGCGACGCGCGGTTGAGAGCGCCCTATCAGCAGTTTCACGACTGGCTGACCGGAGAGGAACCGAGGCGATTGCGCGCCAAGCAGCGCGAGGCGGAAGAGCTTTTCCGGCTGACCGGTATCACCTTCAACGTCTATGGACGGTCCGAGGCCGAGGAACGGCTTATCCCTTTCGACATCATCCCGCGGATCATTTCCGATCGGGAGTGGGCCCGCGTTACCCGGGGCATCGAGCAGCGCGTGCGCGCGATCAACGCCTTTCTCCACGACATCTACCACGGGCAGGAGATCCTCAAGGCCGGGCGTATCCCGAAAGAGATGATCAGCCGCAACCCGGCCTTCGAGCCGCGCATGATCGGTGTTTCGCCCCCGGGCGGAATATACACCCATATCGTCGGCACCGACCTGGTGCGGACCGGCCCGGATGACTTCTTCGTGCTGGAAGACAATGCCCGCACGCCCAGCGGTGTCAGCTACATGCTTGAGAACCGTGAAACCATGATGCAGATGTTTCCCGAGCTGTTCTCTCACAACCGGGTACGGGACGTGCAGAGCTATCCGGCCGATCTGCGTCGGTCGCTGTCCGCCTGCGCCCCCGATGCGACCGACGGAAAACCCGTCGTCGCCGTGCTGACACCCGGCATCTACAATTCGGCATTCTACGAGCACGCCTTCCTGGCCGACCAGATGAGCGTGGACCTGGTCGAAGGCCATGACCTGCGGGTCGTGGACGGTCGCGTTGCGATGCGCACGATCCATGGCTACAAGCCGATCGACGTCCTGTATCGCCGGGTGGACGACGATTTCCTCGATCCGTTGAACTTCAACCCCGACAGCCAGCTGGGCGTTCCGGGGATCATGGATGTCTACCGCGCGGGCGGGATCACCATTGCCAACGCGCCCGGCACCGGGATCGCCGACGACAAGGCGATCTACAGCTACATGCCCGAGATCGTGGAATTCTATACCGGCGAGCGTCCGATCCTGAAGGACGTGCCGACCTGGCGATGTTCCGAGACCGAGCATCTGGCCTACGTGCTGGACAACCTTGAAGACCTGGTCGTCAAGGAGGTGCACGGCTCGGGCGGTTACGGCATGCTGATCGGGCCCACCGCCACCAGGAAGGATCTCGCCGCCTTCCGCCGCAAGCTCAAGGCACGGCCCGCCAACTACATCGCCCAGCCGACGCTGAGCCTGTCCACGGTCCCCATCCTCGCCCGGCAGGGCATGGCGCCGCGGCACGTGGACCTGCGCCCCTTCGTCCTGGTCAGCCCGGGCGGGATCAAGGTCACATCCGGCGGCCTGACGCGGGTCGCGCTCAAGAATGGGTCGATGGTGGTGAATTCCAGCCAGGGCGGCGGCACCAAGGACACCTGGGTGCTGGAGGACTGACGCGATGCTCGGAAAGACCGCCAATGGCCTTTACTGGATGTACCGGTCGTTCGAGCGCGCCGAGAACACGGCGCGCCTGATCGAAACCGGCCAGCGTATCGCCCTGACCCGCCTGGAGTCGGGCGAGGAGGAATGGCGATCCGTGCTGCAATCGGCGGGCAGCCTGGTGCAGTTCGAGACGGCCCGGGGCGCGCTGAACAAGGAGGCCGCGATCGACTGGTTGCTGCGCGACCGCGCCAACCCGTCATCGGTTCTGTCCTCGATCGAGGCGGCCCGGCAGAATGCCAGGCTTGTCCGCACGGCGCTGACGCACGAGGTCTGGGAAGCCACCAATGCGGCCTACATGAGCGCCCGCGAGGTCCTGGCGCGCAAGGTGGCCGAGCGTGATCTTCCGGGTGTTCTGGGCACCATGCGCCAGCGCGCCGCCTTGGTGCGCGGCATGACCCACGGCACGATGCTGCGCAACGACATCTACAACTTCGCCCGGCTGGGGACCTTCCTTGAACGGGCCGACAACACTGCGCGCATCCTCGACGTCAAGTACTACGTGCTGCTGCCCTCGGCCAGCGCGGTGGGGACCTCGCTCGACAACGTGCAGTGGGAAACGATCCTGCGCTCGGTCTCCGCGCGCGGCGGATTTCGCATGGAATACGGCGCTGGCGCTGGCCCGCGCGAGATCGCGCAATTCCTGATCCTCGACAAGCGGATGCCCAGGTCTCTGGCCTTTTGCGTGGGCAAGCTGAGCGACAACCTGCGCTACCTGCAAAGACGGTCGATGCGCCCCGGCCCGGCCCAGACGAAGGCCCTGCACATCGAGCGGACCTACCTGAGCCATGACATCGACGCGGTGTTCGAGTTCGGACTGCACGAGTATATCCAGAAGGTTCTTTGGCTGCTGACCGAGCTGTCGGGCCAGATCGAAACCGATTTCCGGTTCCACGAGTAGACCATGCGCCTGACCATTCGCCACCAGACCAGCTACCACTTCGAGACCCCGGTGAAATACGGGCTGCAACAGGTCCGCAAGACGCCCAAATCCTCGCACCAGCAATCGGTGCTGTTCTGGCGGACCCATGTCACCGGCGGCCGGCGCGAGCTGGGCTTCGAGGACGAGCACATGAATACCGTCGAGTTGATAAGCTATGCCCGAGAGGCGCGGAACCTGGTCCTTGTCAGCGAGGGCGAGGTCGAATTGACCGCCAATGACGGCATTCTCGGGCGCCATCGCGGCGTCGCTCCGCTCTGGCTCTATCAGCAGGTCACGGCGCGGACGAGGGCGGGCGAGGGGGTGCGGGGCATCCTGCGCGACACGCCCGAGGCCGACCCGCTGGACCGGCTTCATGTGCTGGCCGGTATCATCCGGGACAGGGTCGCCTTCCGCGTCGGCGCCTCGGAGCCCGATTGGGGCGCGGAAGAGGCAATCGCCAAGGGCCAGGGGGTTTGCCAGGATCACACGCACATCTTCCTGAGCTGCGCGCGCGAACTGGGCTATCCCGCGCGGTACGTTTCGGGTTACCTCATGCTGAACGACCGCACCGCGCAAGAGGCCATGCACGCCTGGGCCGAGGCCCATGTCGCGGGGCTGGGCTGGGTCGGATTCGACGTGTCCAACGGCATTTCCCCTGATACACGCTACGTGCGCGTGGCCACGGGGCGGGACTATGCCGAGGCGGCCCCGGTCTCGGGCACACGCATCGGCGGCACGGGTGAAACCCTGTCGGTCGCGATAGACGTGGTGCAGCAGTAGGAATAGCTCGATGACGTATTGCGTGGGCATGATGCTCGACCGTGGTCTGGTCTTCATGTCCGATACCCGGACGAATGCAGGGCTCGACAACATCTCGACCTTTCGGAAGATGTCGATCTGGCAAACCCCCGGCGACCGGTCGATCACGCTGATGTCCGCTGGCAACCTCGCGACCACGCAGGCCGTCGTGAGCCTGCTGGACGAGCGCAGCAAGAGGCGCCGGGACCGCGCGCCGTCGCTGCTGGGGGTCGACTCCATGTTCCAGGCAGCGCGCATGGTGGCCGACACCCTGCGCGAGGTGATCGCGAACCATGCCGACAGCGGCCAGCGCGCCGACAGCACCTTCGATGCGACCCTGGTCCTTGGCGGCCAGGTCAAGGGCGGCCCGCACCGGCTTTTCCTGATCTACCCCGAGGGCAATTTCATCGAGGCCGACGAGGACACCCCCTTCTTCCAGGTCGGGGAAACGAAATACGGTCGGCCGATCCTGTTGCGGGCCTACGACCCGGCCATGAGCTTCGAGGCGGCGATGAAACTGCTGCTGGTCAGTTTCGATTCAACGCTCAAGGCCAACCTGACCGTCGGCGCGCCGTTCGATTTTCATTGCTACGAAAAAGACAGCCTTGAAACCGGCCCGACCGGGCGCGTCGCGGGCGACGATCCCTATTTCCAACTGGTGTCCCACGGATGGGGGCAAGCCCTGCGCGAGGCATTGGACATGCTGCCGGATTTCACCCTTCATCCCGCCCCGAAGTAGAGGGGCGGGGCCGGGCTAATGCGGCTGACGCTCCGCCCAGCCGGCAAATATCTTCTCAAGTGCCACCACGACGTAATAGAGCACGATGCCCAGCAGGGCGAGCGCGATGAGCACCGCGAACATCAGCGGGTAATCGGAATTCGTCTTGCCGCTGTCGAACAGCGCGCCCAGCCCCCGGCCATGCGGGCTGACGATTTCCATCAGGTTGGTCCCGATGAAGGCCAGCGTGACCGATACCTTGAGCGCGCCGAAGAACTCGGGAAGGGTCTTGGGCAAAGCGATCTTGCGGAAGATCATCGTCTGGGAGGCCCCCAGCGCGCGCAGGATGTCGCGGTATTCGGGCTCCAGCGTGGACAGGCCGATCGAGACCGAGACCGCGATCGGGAAAAACGAGATCATGAAGGCGATCAGGACCGTGTTGAAGTCGTGCGCGCCGACGAACATCAGCGCGACGATGGGCACGACGGTCGCCTTGGGAATGGCATTGAACCCCACCAGCAACGGGTAGAGCGCATCGCGCATGGTGCGCGAGAAGCCCATGATCATGCCAAGCAGGGTGCCGACCACGATGGCCAGCAACAGGCCCAGCACGGTCCGCCAGAGCGTCTGCCAGCCCATGACGAGGAACAGGTCCCAGTATTGCTGGAAGGCGGGTATCAGGTCGCTGGGCGAGGCCATCTTGTAGTTGGGCCAGCCCATCACCCAGACCAGCGCCTCCCACAGGAGGAGGAACACGACGATGGCCAGGGTCGGAACAACCACCTTTCGCAGGGTCGGATTCATGATGCCTCCTCCGGGGTGGCCCGGCCCTGTGCAATCTCGATCTGGTGTCTGAGGATCGTCAGCCGCTCTGCGGCCTCGGCGGTATAGAGGTCGTCCAGGGTCGGTTTCGCGATCTGCGGGATCTCCATCACGTATTGCGTTCGTGCGGGCCGGCCAGACAGAACGACCACCTGGTCGCCAAGGAAGATCGCCTCGCGCAGGTCATGCGTGATGAGAACGGCGGTGAAGGGCTCTCTCTCCTTCACCTCGTGCATGGTTTGCCACAGGTCCTCGCGGGTGAAGGCATCGAGCGCCCCGAAGGGTTCGTCCAGGATCAGGACTTCCGGTTGATGGACCAGCGCCCGGCACAGCGAGGCGCGCTGGCGCATCCCGCCGGAGAGTTCCGAGGGCCGCTTGTCCTCGAAGCCATCGAGCCCCACCAGGGACAGCAGATAGCGCGCGCGGTCCTTCGCGGCCGCGCCCTTGAGGCCATCCGGCACGATCTCCAGTGGCAGCATGACGTTCTGCAGGATCGTTCGCCATTCCAGAAGCACGGGGTTCTGAAAGGCCATGCCGACGGTCGACCGGGGGGCCTTGACCAGCTCGCCATGCAGCCAGACCTCGCCCTCGTCGGGGTGCATCAGGCCGGCAATCAGGCGGGTGAGGGTCGATTTCCCGCACCCGGACGGGCCGACGACGGCGCAGAAGCCGCCCTCGTTCACGGTCACTTCGAGACCATCCAGAACAGGCAGGGGGCCCGAGGCCGTTTCATAGGCGTGCCGGACGCCCTTGATCTTGATAAGCGGGGACATGGAAGACTTTTCAAAGGCGCGGGGGCAGGACACCCCCGCGCGTGTTTGCGTTATTCGAGCGCGAACCCGCCCTCGGGCAGGTAGGCATCCGTGAAATACAGGGCCGCGTCAGGCTCACCCTCGAAGTCGTAGACCATCTTGACCTGTTCGATCGCGGCGGCCATGCGGTCGTCGTCGATCATGCCCATGCCATTGGCCGTGGTGTAATCGGTGACGACATTGGCGTCGATCGACAGTTCCAGGCGGCGCTGTTCGAGATCGGCATCTGCGGCCGGGTTGCGCGCGATCAGGGCCGGCATCACCGAGGCGGGATCCGCGATCGCGTCTTTCCAGCCCATGGCCACGGCCTCCAGGAAACCGCTGATGATCTCGGGGTTTGCCTCGGCGAAATCCGTGTTGACGATGATCGCGTTGCCGTAAAGCTCGAGCCCGTAGTCGGCCATCAGCAGGGTCGTGATGTCCTCTTCGGGCACCCCGAGACGCACGAGATTGAGGTAGGAGCTGAACGAAAAGCCCGTGATCGCCGCCACGTTGCCGTCGGCGAGCATGGGCTCGCGCGTCGGAAAGCCCACCGGCTCGACCGTGATCGCGTCCATGTCCAGGTCGTTCTGCGTAGCGAATATCGGGAATTGCGCCCAGGCGCCGTCCGGCGGCGGTGCCCCGAGGACCTTTCCTTCCAGATCGGAGGGCTCCGAGATGCCCAGGGATTCGCGGCCGATCACCGCGAAGGGGGGCTTGTCGTAGATCATCATCACCGCGGTGACCGGTGCGCCGGGGTTCTGGTCGAGGAAGCGGATCAGGCTGTTGATGTCCGCGAACCCCACCGGAAAGGCACCCGTGGCGACCTTCGGAATGGCGTCCAGCGACCCGGTGCCCGCCGCGATCTCGACGCTCAACCCGTTCTCGGCGAAGTGGCCATTGTCGATGGCCGCGAAATAGGGTGCTGCGGGACCTTCGAATTTCCAGTCCAACGCGAATGGCACGTCGGTCATGTGCCCTTCTGCATGGGCCGCTGTGACCGATAGCGCCGCGGCCGCGGCAAGCTGAGCAATCATCTTCATGAGATATCCCCTGTGAGTTGCAGTTGTTTTGATGTGCAGAGAAACCCATGGAACAGGCGAAATGTCGCCCCCGGTTGGCCCGATGCACCCATGCTTTCCCGGCATTTTCACCGATGATGCACAAAAAACGGGCGTCACGCCACCGTTTTGAGAATTTTCTGACCGGGCCGGGCCGCTGCACCGCCGCGAAAGGCCGCGAGTCAGCCGGATTGGCTGATGCGGGCCAGGGTTTCGACGGCGCGCCGGGCGGCGCCGCTGTCGATGCTCTCGCGGGCCTGCTCGGCTCCGTCGCGCAGGCTGTCGGCCTTGCCCGCCACCAGCAGCGCCGCGGCCGCATTCAGAAGGACGGAATCGCGATAAGCACCCGTTTCGCCCGCCAGCAGGGCGCGGAAGGCCGTGGCGTTTTCCTCGGGCGTGCCGCCGAGGATCGACTCGAAGGGATGCACCGGCAGGCCCGCGTCCTCGGGGTGGACCTCGCGTAGCGTGATCATGTCGCCCGACTGCGCGGCGACCCAGGACAGGCCCGTTATGGTCAACTCGTCGGTCCCGTCCGAGCCGTGAACCAACCAGCTTGCCTCGGAGCCGAGCACCTGCAGGGTCTGCGCCATGGGCTGGATCAAGTCGCGGCTGAAGGCCCCGGTCAACTGCCGCTTGACCCCCGCGGGGTTGGTCAGCGGGCCGAGGATGTTGAAGATCGTCCGCGTGCCCAGCTCCATCCGGGTGGGCATGACATGCTTGATCGCCGGGTGGTGCATGGGCGCCATCATGAAGCCGATCCCGGCCTCGGCGATGGCCCTTTCGACCAGGTCTGCCCCGATCATGACCTCGATGCCCAGTTGCCCGAGCGCGTCGGCGGCGCCGGACTTCGACGACAGGTTGCGGTTGCCGTGCTTGGCCACGGGCACGCCCGCGCCGGCCACCACGAAGGCCGTGGCGGTGGAAATGTTGAGCGTGCCCTTGCCGTCGCCCCCTGTTCCGACGATGTCCATGGCCCCATCGGGGGCCCTGACCGGAACGCACCTGGCGCGCATGACGCTGGCAGCGGCGGCGTATTCGTCAATCACTTCGCCCCGGGTGCGCAGCGCCATGAGCAACCCGCCCATCTGGCTGGGGGTGGCGTCGCCCTCGAACAGGATGTCGAAGGCCGATTCAGCCTGGGCCCGGGTCAACGGACCCTCGGCGGCCGCGGCGATAAGGGGCTTTAGGGCGTCGCTCATGCCGGGGCTTTCATGGTATCGAGGAAGGCCTGCAACAGGGCGTGGCCGTGTTCGGAGGCGATGCTCTCGGGGTGGAACTGGACGCCGTGGATGGGCAGGCTTCGATGCTGCAGGCCCATGATCGTGCCGTCTTCCAGTTCGGCGGTGATCTCAAGGCCGTCGGGCAGGCTGTCGCGCGCGACCACCAGCGAATGGTAGCGCGTCGCCTCGAAGGGCGAGGGCAGGCCCGCAAAGAGGCCCTTTCCGGCGTGATGCACCCGGCCCATCTTGCCGTGGACGATCTCGTGACACCGCACGACCTTGCCGCCGAACGCCTCGCCTATGGTCTGGTGGCCCAGGCAGACCCCCAACAGCGGTGTCCCGGTCTCGGCGGCGGCCCTGGTCAGGGACAGGCAGATACCGGCCTGTGCCGGATCGCAGGGGCCCGGCGACAGCAGGATACCGGCGGGGTTCAGCGCCATGGCCTGCCGCACGTCCAGTGCATCGTTGCGATACACCTGCACATCCGCGCCCAGTTCGCCCAGGTAATGCACCAGGTTGTAGGTGAAACTGTCGTAGTTATCGATCAACAGAAGCATGTTTTCGCCACTCGTCAGGTGCGGCCCTTGGGGGCGGGTGAAATTCGGGGCTACCATCGCCCCGGCGAGGCACGGTAGAGTCCCGCCTAGATGGGCCGAAGCGACGGGCTGCGTCAAGGCCGTCGGCCGGTCCGTGGCCAGGGGAACAGGGGCCAAGGCAACACAAGGCAGGGGGCACAACGTGGCAAGGGGATTTCTATCGGGGATACTGGTGGGCGGTGTCGTATCGGTTCTGGGGCTGGGCACGGCGTCGCTGCTCGGTGAACAGCCCGCGGGCAACACCCCGCCAGAAGCCCCGCAGGTGGACGCGCCGGAAACGGCCATGACCGAGGCCCCCGAGGGCGCGGCGCCCTCGGTCTCGGGACCGGGCGAGGGGGATGGGCCGAGCCTTGGTCCCGCGCCCGAGGCCGAGGCGCCCCGGAGCATCCCCGCCACGGGGGCCGATACCCCGGCTGCCGATACGGCCCCCCCGGCCGTGCCGCGGGCCAGTGGCGTGGAGGGCGCGATGGGCTCGCCCAAGGTCGAGGGCGGCACCGCGCCGCAGGTCAGCGGCGACGACCCGGTCCTGCCGAACCCCCAGGCGCCGGCGCCGCAAACACCCGACGCCGAAAGCGACATCCGGCTGTCGACCGACCCCGGCCAGCCGCCCGCGCCGGTCGTCGTCGAAGACCCTGAAAACACGGAGGAAACCGCGACCGCGCCCCGGGTCGTGGAAGAGCCCGGGGACGCACCGATCCCGGTCGAGATCGTGGATCCCGATCAGAACGGGACATCACCGCCGGCCGACACCGTGCAGGATGAGCCCGTGCAGGGGGAAGATCCGCAACTGGCCCGGACCGGCACGCAGCCCGACCCGGACGAGAGCCCGCAATTCGAGATGCAGGGTGAGACCAACAGCCTGTTGGAGGACCGGGAGACCGGCGTGGCCGTCAACCGGCCCACCGGGGACGATCCCGCGCCCGAGGCCGAAGCGCGCCCCTTGCCGGCGTTGCAGGCCCATGCCGCCACCGCTCCCAATCCCGACGGCCTTCCGACCTTGGCGATCGTCCTGGTCGATGACGGCAGCATGGGGGCGGGCCCGGCGCTGGTCTCGGGGGTGCCCTTCCCGGTGACCGTGGCCATCGACCCGGCCGCCGAAGGCGCGCCGGAGCTGTTGGCGGCCTATCGCGCGAACGGGGTCGAGGCCGTGCTCCTCGCGCGGCTGCCCGAGGGCGCCACGCCCCAGGATGTCGAAGTCGCGCTGGAAGGGACCTTCGCGGAACTGCCCGAGACCGTCGCCCTGCTCGATCTCGACGGCGCATCGGGCGGCAACCGCGCCGCCACCGAACAGATGATGCAGATCCTGGCCGAGGACGGGCGCGGCTACCTGTCGATCAGCCAGGGGCTGAACACCGGGGCAAGGTTGGCCGAACGCGCCGGTGTCCCTGCCGCCACGATCTACCGCGATCTCGACGGCGAGGGGCAGGACGCCCAGGTGATCCGCCGCTTCGTCGACCAGGCCGCCTTTCGCGCGCGCCAGGACAGCGGCGTGGTGCTGTTGGGCCGGATGCGGCCCGACACGGTCACGGCGCTGATCAACTGGGGTAACGACAAGCGCGCGGCCCAGGTCGCGCAGGTGCCATTGTCGGCGGTGCTGACGGCAAAGGAGTGAGGGGCGCCGCGGGCCTTTCCGCACGCGCGGAACAGTCCGTCGCCGGAATGTCCGGGGGGCTCAAAATCCGTGAAGTCTGTTCGCCCACTGAAGGCCGATGAACAGGCCCTTGACGCGGGGGAGGAGGACCATCGCCAAACCCGTTGCAAGCACCATCATCGCCAGGGCGACCCACAGGGGGTCGGGCGCGAAATTGGAATAGATCACGGCGAACAGGGGAAAGACGAACGCGACGACCACCATGAGGGTAAAATAAGCAGGCCCATCATCGACACGCGCGTGATAAAGGTCCTGCCCGCAACAGTCGCATTTGTCCCTGACCTTGAGATAGCCGGCAAGGATCTTGCCTTTCCCGCAGTAAGGGCACGCCAGCCGGAACCCTCTGAGCATTGCTTTTCGGGTGTCGCGTTCCTCGTCTGGCTGCATGGTATTATCCGTTTTGCTCGTGTTCGTTCGGGGGCTGAAAGCGCGCGTTGTCGTGCGATTGCTGGTTTGTACGCCCCGTTGACGCCATCCGTCCAAGGGCCCGGATATCACGGGGTCGCGTGAATGCCGACCGGGCAAGGTCCGCCCGTCAGTTTCCGCCGCCTGACGTGAACCGGTGCGCCTCGGCCGCGGCGCGGCGGATGGCGCCCGACTTGTGGACCGTCTCCTGGTATTCGGCCTCCGGGTCGCTGTCGTGGACGACACCACCCCCGGCCTGGATGTAGAGGTTCTGGCCTTTCAACACGGCTGTCCGAAGGGCGATGCACATGTCCATGTCGCCGCCCGCGCTGAAGTATCCCACGCCGCCGCCGTAGATGCCGCGCTTTTCCGGCTCCAGTTCGTCGATGATCTCCATGGCGCGGACCTTGGGCGCACCGGACACGGTGCCCGCGGGCATCCCCGCGAAAAAGGCGGAAAGCGCGTCCTGCCCCTCGGCCAGGTCGCCCACCACGTTGGAGACGATGTGCATGACGTGGGAATAGCGTTCCACGATGAATTCCTCGGTCGGCCGGACCGTGCCCACCCTGGCCACGCGGCCCACGTCGTTGCGTCCGAGATCCAGCAGCATGAGATGTTCGGCAAGTTCCTTCTCGTCGGCGATCAGGTCGGCCTCGTTGGCCTTGTCCTGGGCGGGCGTTGCGCCGCGTGGCCTCGTGCCCGCGATGGGGCGGATCGTGACCTCGCCGTGCATGACGCGCACCAGGATCTCGGGGCTGGCCCCGATCACCTGGTAGCCGCCGAAATTGAAGAAGAACATGAAGGGCGATGGGTTCGTGCGCCGCAGCGAGCGGTAGAGCGAGAAAGGCGGTTCGCGGAAACTCTGGGTCCAGCGTTGGGCAGGCACGACCTGGAAGATGTCGCCGGCCTTGATGTAGTCCTTGGCCTTTTCCACGGCGGCCTTGTAGCCCTCGTGGGTGAAATTGCTGACCGCATCGCCCTCGGCCTCGGCATCGCCCAGGGTACGGACCTGTTCGGGCATGGGCCGGTCCAGAGCCCGTCGGGCATCCATGACCCGTTCGGCGGCCTGCGCATGGGCGGCCATGGCCGAAAGCCCCGAGTTTGCCCAGGCCGGAGCGACGAGGATGACGTCGCCCTTGACCCCGTCCAGAACGGCCACCACCGAGGGGCGCAGCATCACCGCGTCCGGCAGGCCCAGCGGATCGGGGTTCACGTCCGGCAGGTGCTCCACCAGTCGGATCATGTCGTAGCCCAGAAAGCCGAACAGGCCGGCACTGGCCGGGGGCAGGTCGGCGGGCAGGTCGATATGGCTTTCGGCCAACAGTGCGCGCAGGCTGTCGAGAGGCGCGTCCTCCAGCGCCTCGAAGGCAGTGTCGTCGAGGCGGGCCTGGCGGTTGATCCGGGCGGTCTCGCCGTGGCATTCCCAGATCAGGTCGGGGTTCATGCCGATGATCGAGTAGCGCCCGCGCACCTCGCCCCCCGTCACGCTTTCCAGCAGGAAGGCGTGTTTCCCGGCAGCGTTTAACCGCAGCATCAGCGAAACGGGGGTATCAAGGTCGGCAGCCAGCCGGGTGTAGACCAGTTGGTTCCTTCCGGCCTCGTAGCCGTCGCGGAAGACCTCGAATTCCGGGATCAGCGCCATGATTACTGGAAATTCGCATGAACCGCGTTGATCGCGGCCTGGTCGATGACGACCTCTGTTTCGGCCTGCACCGCCTGGCTGAAGACGGTGAAAATATCCAGCGCCATGCCCTGGCCCGCGCGGTCGGCGACGGCCTCGGCCTGGGCCGTGACCGCAGGGTCGTCCTGGCCGGGCTGCGTTATGGCGTCGAGCCGGGCCACGATGACACCCTGCTGCGCGTCAACCACCAGGGTTTCTCCGGGCGCGTCCAGTTCGAACAGGCGCGTCATGAAGCCCGGCGGCGTGCCGTTGAGGAAACTGCGCCGGGTCAGGCCGCGTTCCGCGATGGCTCCGTCCAGGCCCACCTGCGTGAATTCGGTCTCCGTGTCGATGTCCTCGGCGATCTCCTCGGCCCGGGCGCGGAGCTGGCGACGCGTTTCGGCGGCGCGCCAGTCCTCGGCCACCTCGGCGCGGACAGCATCGAAGGGTTGCAGCTCGGGCGGGCGCACCTCGTTGACCCGAACGGCGAACAACCCGCCGCCTTCCAGTTCGTGCAACTCGGGAAAAGTGCCAAGGTCCAGCCCCGCGACAACCTCCCGGAAGCCGGCGTAAGCGGCAACGCCGTCGCGGACTTGCGGGGTCCAGGCCATGTCGCCCAGTTGCATGTCGGTCTGCTCGGCCAGATCCGCCAGCCGGGCGCCGCCGGCCAGCAGGTCAGTGATGGGTTCGATCTGGTCCTCGATCACACGGCGGGCGCGGGCGGCGGCCCGGTCCTCGCGCAGGCGCGGGCGGGCCTCGTCGAAAGTGGTTTCCTGCGCGGCCAGCACGGCATTGACGCGGAACAGCGCGGGGCCCAGCGGGCTGGGTTGCGGCCCGACGACATCGCCGGTCTCGGCGTCGAAGACCGCCCTGCCGGCCTGGCTCAACGAGTCCCGGGACACGTCGCCCAAGTCCACGTCTGCCAGGTCCAGCCCGCGTTCGGCCACCAGCGCCTCGAAATCGGTATCACCCGCCTCTATCCGGTCCAGCGCCTCCTGGGCCGCCTCGCGGGTGCCGAAACTCAGCCGCTCGACAAGGCGCCGCTCGGGCTGGACGAACTCGTCGAGGCGGTCTTCGTAGGCCTGGCGCAACTCGGCCTCGTCCACCGTGATCTGCTCCTGGATCATGTCGGGCGTGAGCCAGGCATAGGTCAGCATCCGGGTCTCGGGGGCGGTGTAGGCTTCGGGGTTGGCCTCGTAATGGGCGCGCAAGTCCGCGTCGGTCGGGTCGGGCAGGGAGGCTTGCAGGTCCTGCGGCGTCAGGGTGTCCCAGGTGAAATCGCGTTCTTCGCCGATGTAGGCGGCGACGGTCTTGGCATAGACCTCGGGGCTGGGAAGCCCGCTGATCACGGCGCCCTGCAACAGGGCGCGGGCGCTGTCGTCGCGGATGCGGGATTCGTATTGTTCCTCGGTCAGCCCGTTGTCGCGCAGCACGGCGCGGTATTGCTCGCGGTCGAAATTGCCGTCCGGCCCCGCGAAGGCGAGGGTGTCGAGGACCTCGCGCCGCACGCTCTCGTCCCCGACGGAGACACCCAACTGGCGCATCTCGTTGTCCAGAACCCGCGACCGGATCACCTGTTGCAGCGCCTGGTCGGGCACGCCGCGTTCGCGTGCCTGGGCAAAGGACAAGGGCTCGTCCGCCTGCGCCGAGAGCGACTGGATACGGCCCTGCAATTCCTGGCTGTAGGCACTGACCGGCACCTCTAGCGCGCCCACGGTGCCGATGGAACTGACCCGGCCGGTCAGCCCCGTGGCCCCGAAACCGACCATGCCGAACATCAGCAAGCCGATCACGATCCAGACGAAGGGGCGGTTCTTCTTGCTGCCGTCAGCCATGGTGCCGTCTGCCTGTTGTTGTGGCGTGTCCCGCCTCAATAGGGCCGGGCGCAGAGCGGTGCAAGCGGATCAGGCGGGGCTGTAGGCGGCAAGCCTATCAAGGAGCGTCGAAATGCCCACCTTGTCGATATTGGCGAAGGCCACGCGCAACTCCCGCGCTCCTGCCGGATCATCGGCGGGCCGGAACATGGTCCCGGGCAGCAGCAGGATGCCCGCCGCCTCGACAAGTCTTGGTGCCAGAATGTCCGACGGGATGTCGAAGGGATGCTCGAGATAGGCGAAATAGGCGCCGCAGCCCAGCAGCCGCCAGCCCTGCGCCCCGAGCCGCGGAAAGGTATCGGAGATGGCGCCGCGGCGGGCAAGGATCTCGGCCCGTTCCCCGGCCAGCCAGTCGCCCAGATGCCGCATTCCCCACAACGCGGCGCGCTGGCCAAGCTGGTTGGGGCAGATGGTGACCGTATCGAGGAATTTCTCGGCCTGCGCCAGCCGCGCCGGCGCTGCCACCATGGCCCCGACCCTGTGACCGGTCAGACGATAGGCCTTGGAAAAGGAATAGAGCTGGATCAGCGTATCCTCCCAGTTACGGGAGAAAAGGTCATGGGGGGCGCCCGCGCGGCTGTCGAAGTCTCGGTAGGTCTCGTCCACGATCAGCGCCAGGCCACGATCGCGGGCCAGCTCGAAAAAGGCGCGCAGTGTCTCGGCGGGGTATTCCACGCCGCCGGGGTTGTTGGGGCTGACCAGAACGATGGCGCGGGTGCGCGGGGTGATCCGGGCCGCCGCCGCGCCTGCGTCGGGGATCAACCCGTCGCCCGTGGGCAGCGGCACCATGCGCACCCCGGCCATGTCCAGCCACATGACGTGGTTGAAATAGAAGGGCACCGGGACGATCACTTCGTCGCCCTCACCGCAAAGCGTGGCAATGGCGGCGGTAAAGGCCTGGTTGCAACCGCTGGTGATGGCCACGTTGTCGGGCGCAACCGGGCCGCCGTACGCGCGGGTCCAGTGGCGGGCGACCTCCTCGCGCAGGGCGGGCAGGCCCAGCACGGGGCCATAAAGATGGCTGCCCGGGTCCTCGACCACGAGGCGGGCCATTTCGCGGCGCAGCTCGGGTGGGGGCGGCGCCACCGGGGCGGCCTGGCTGACATTTATCAGGGGGCGGTCATCGGGAAAGGCGACGCCCTCGATCCAGCGCCGCGCCGCCATCACCGGCGGGGAAAAGGTGGCGTCGGTGCGCGCCGCGCTCAATCGCGGCCCCGGTAGGGCTCGACGTATTGCAGCGCCATGTCCCAGGGAAAGAAGATCCAGGTGTCCTGGCTGACCCCGGTGATGAAGGTCTCGACCTGCGGCTCGCCCTGGGGCTTGGCATAGACGGTGGCGAAATGCGCCTTTGGATACATTTCGCGGACCAGCTCCAGCGTCTTGCCGGTATCGACCAGGTCATCGACGATCAGCACGCCCTCGCCGTCGCCCATCATCGCGGCATCGGGGCTTTTCAGAACCTGCGCCTCGCGGCGCTGGTCGGCCTTGCCGCCGCCCGAAAGGTAGGATTTGACCGAGATCGTGTCGACGGTGCGGATGTCCAGTTCGCGGGCCACGATCATCGCCGGGGCCATGCCGCCGCGGGTGATCGCCACCACCGCCCGCCAGGCGCCGTTGTCGGGGCCGTATCCGTCGAGCCGCCAGGCCAGCGCCCGGCTGTCGCGGTGCAACTGGTCCCAGCTGACGTGAAATCCCTTCTCGTGGGGCAGGCGGTTGTCGACCATGGCTCAGCCCTTCTCGATGTCGGGGGCGTCGACCGCCTTCATGCCGACCACGTGGTAGCCCGCGTCCACATGGTGCACCTCGCCGGTCACGCCCGCACCAAGGTCGCTGAGCAGGTAGAGCGCGGACCCGCCGACCTCGTCGATGGTGACATTCTTGCGCAGGGGCGAGTTCAACTCGTTCCACTTGAGGATATAGCGGAAATCGCCGATGCCGCTCGCCGCGAGCGTCTTGATCGGTCCGGCGGAAATGGCATTCACGCGGATGCCGTCCTTGCCAAGGTCCTCGGCCATGTAGCGCACGCTGGCCTCGAGCGCGGCCTTGGCCACGCCCATCACGTTGTAATGCGGCATCACCTGTTCGGCGCCATAGTAGGTCATGGTCAGGGCGCTGCCGCCGTCGGTCATCATCTTCTCGGCACGCTGCATGACGGCGGTAAAGGAGTAGACCGAGATATCCATGGACATGGCGAAATTCCGGCGGCTCGTATCGACGTAGCGGCCACGCAACTCGCCCTTGTCGGAAAAGCCGATCGCATGAACAACGAAATCCAGGCTGTCCCAGTGCTCTCGCAGGCCGTCAAAGAGCGCGTCGATGGACTCCTCGTCGCCAACATCGCAAGGCAGCACGATGTCCGAACCCAGCTCGGCGGCAAGCGGGCCGACACGCTTTTTCAGGGCCTCGCCCTGGTAGGAAAACGCCAGGTCCGCCCCGGCGCCGGCCAGCGCCTTCGCTATGCCCCAGGCGATGGACTTGTCATTGGCCAGCCCCATGACAAGTCCGCGCTTTCCTTGCATCAAATTCGACGTCATCCTTTACTCCCGCCGCATCGGCCTTTGGTTGGCTTGGTGTAAGCCAAGCGTCACACCGCATCAAGCCGCCTTTGCCGCTGCCCGCGCCGTGCTATGTTGCGCGCAAGGCAGACCAACACCCGGCAGGCCGGGCAAACCAGCAGGAGACCAAGATGAGCGACCGCACAGGCATATTTGCGGGCGACGATCCCTTCGAGATCGCCCGGCGCTGGCTGGCCGAGGCCGAGCAGACCGAGGTCAACGACCCCAACGCCATGGCCCTGGCCACGACAGACGCGGAGGGGATGCCGAACGCGCGCATGGTCCTGCTCAAGGAGATCGAGGCCGACGCCTTCGTCTTTTACACCAATTACGGGTCGGCAAAGGCTTCCGAGATCGAGGCGACGGGCACGGCGGCCTTCGTCATCCACTGGAAAAGCCTGCGCCGCCAGATCCGCGTGCGTGGCACGGTCATCCGCGAGGCGGGCGAGAAGGCCGATGCCTATTACCGCAGCCGCAGCCTCAAGAGCCGACTCGGGGCCTGGGCCTCGCGCCAGTCCGCGCCGCTGTCCTCGCGCAGCCGGCTGATGGCCGACGTGGCGCGGATCACCGCCGAGAAGGGCACAGACCCGGAAAGGCCGCCGTTCTGGGGTGGCTACCGCATCGCTCCTGTGCAAATCGAGTTTTGGGCAGATGGGGCTTTTCGCCTTCACGATCGGTTTCAATGGACCCGCGACACAGAGAAAAAGTGGTTTGTTCAAAGGCTTAATCCTTGACGTTAAATGGTATTCGCGCGTTACAATACTTTTGTCGCACAAATTAGACAAAAGATCAGGCTTGAAACTCCATGGATTAGGATGCAATTGATCCCTTGTAATCCCGTCGAGAATGGGGTCCGGCGGGCCGGGAACCGAGATTTATGACTGATGAAAACACCGAGGGGCGCCTGTGTCGGGGCCATGTAAAGTGGTTCGATCCGGGCAAGGGGTTCGGCTTCGTCGTATGCGACGACGGCGGGCCCGACATCCTTCTTCATGCCAACGTGCTGCGCAATTTCGGACAGAGTTCGGTCGCCGACGGGGCCGAGATCGAACTCGTCGTGCTCGAGACGGAGCGCGGCCTGCAGGCGTCTGAAGTGCGCGACATCACGGTACCAGATGCCATTATCGGCGGCGGGCTGACAGATTTCGCCGAGATGAGCGCCGAGGAACTGGCCGCCGCGCCCATGCATCCGGCCCGGGTCAAGTGGTTCGACAAGGTCAAGGGCTTCGGTTTTGCCAACATTTTCGGGGTCGAGGAAGACGTCTTTGTCCATATCGAGATCTTGCGCCGCTCGGGGCTTGCTGATCTGATCCCCGGCGAAGCCATCGGGGTCCGCACTGTCGAAGGCGCGCGCGGTCTCATGGCGACGGAGGTTCTGCCATGGGAAGCTGGTCTGCGCGAAGACACCGACTGAAGGGTGGCCCGGGACATCGAGCGCCCGGATACCGAAGACTGACGGCAGTGCTGACGCTCTGCCTGTCGCTGGTGGCGACGATGACGGCAGCGCAGTGCGCGCGGGACGCGGTCACCCTGCGGGGCGACTGGGGACAGGCGCGCTTCTCCGTCGAGGTCGCGGATACCGCCGCGACCCGTGCGCGCGGTTTGATGTACGTCGAAGAGATGCCGGCCTTGTCAGGGATGCTGTTCGTCTATCCAGATCCACGGCCAGTCAGCTTCTGGATGCGCAACACGCTGATCCCGCTGGACATGCTCTTCTTCGATGCGACCGGCCGCCTGACCCGGCTGCATCCGATGGCGCGCCCGCGTGACGAAACCGCGATTCCGGGCGGGCAGGCTGTGCAGTTCGTGCTCGAGATCAACGGCGGCATGGCCGCGCGGTTGGGAATCGCCGAGGGCGACGTGATGCGCCACCCTGCCATCGGATCCGACGCCGCCTGGTCCTGTCCCGCCGATTAGGGCTTTTCAAGCGCGCGCGGGGCAAGTAGATCGGTCGCCGTGGTCCGGGGCGTGGCGCAGTCTGGTAGCGCACCTGTTTTGGGTACAGGGGGTCGTGAGTTCGAATCTCGCCGCCCCGACCACTTTCCGCACCGCCCGCCGGACCGGTCGCGTGGCGCTTCGGTGACACTCCTCTCCGTCGGTGGGAACAGTGACCGTCCTGCGCGGTGCTTAGCGCGGTTTGTGAGCTTCCCGTGACAGGGTGCTGAGGGCGCGGCGGAATTTTTCCGGCCCGGGCGTTAACCCTTTTGTGCACAAGCCGGTGGAGGAATCGCACCCATCCTCATGGCGCGCGCCGGTCAAGCTGAAAATCCTGCATTTTGTGCTAAAATGAAGTTGACCCCCCAGGTATAGATTTGCCATCTTGTGCGAGCCGGACGAAAGCCCACAACATGTAGTGTCATGACGGGGCAGGACGGCAGGGACAGACACCCAAGGCACAGGCGGGGCGCCGGCAGGCGGCCCATAATCGCGGCCACCACCCTGGTGGGCAGCGGCAGCGGTGTTTCGGCCTGCGTCCGGCACGAAGCGAGCCATTCCGGCTCAGGGCATCACGGGCGGTCGCAACGACGACCGCGAACAAGAGGCACGAGGGAAAAATGAAGATCGAACGCAGCTTTACGAAGGCCGGGCAGGACGCTTACGCGGATATCGAATTCAAGACCACCACGTCGGAAATCCGCAATCCCGACGGCACCACCGTCTTCAAACTCGAGAACTGCGAGATCCCCGCCAGCTGGAGCCAGGTCGCCAGCGACGTGATCGCCCAGAAGTATTTCCGCAAGGCTGGCGTGCCGGACAAGTTGAAGCGGGTCCGGGAAAAGGGCGTGCCGGACTTCCTGTGGCGCGCCGAAGCGGCCCAGGGCGCCGCGCGCACCGGCGAGACCAGCGCCAAGCAGGTCTTCGACCGCATGGCCGGCGCCTGGACCTACTGGGGCTGGAAGGGCGGCTATTTTTCCAGCGAAGAGGATGCCCGGGCCTATTTCGACGAGATGCGCTACATGTTGGCCACCCAGCGGGCCGCCCCGAACTCGCCCCAGTGGTTCAACACCGGGCTGCACTGGGCCTATGGCATCGACGGCCCGGGCCAGGGGCACCACTACGTGGATTACCGCACCGGCGAGCTGACCGCCTCGCAGAGCGCCTATGAACACCCGCAGCCGCATGCCTGCTTCATCCAGGGGTGTTCCGACGACCTCGTGAACGATGGCGGCATCATGGATCTGTGGGTGCGCGAGGCGCGGCTGTTCAAGTACGGCTCGGGCACCGGGACCAACTTCAGCCACCTGCGCGCCGAGGGCGAGTCGCTTTCTGGCGGCGGCAAATCCAGCGGTTTGATGGGCTTTCTCAAGATCGGCGACCGTGCCGCGGGCGCCATCAAGTCCGGCGGGACCACGCGCCGGGCCGCCAAGATGGTGATCGTGGACGCCGACCATCCGGATATTGAGGAGTTCATCGACTGGAAGGTGCTGGAGGAGCAGAAGGTCGCCAGCATCGTTGCCGGCTCCAAGATGCACGAGGCCCGGCTCAACGAGATCTTCGCCGCCATCAAGGCCTGGGACGGCACGGCCGAGGACGCCTGTGACCCGAAGACCAACGCCGGGCTCAAGGCCGCCATCCGCGAGGCCAAGAAGGTCGCCATTCCCGAAACCTACGTCAAGCGCGTGCTGGACTATGCCAAGCAGGGCTATGACAGCATCGAGTTCCCGACCTACGACACCGACTGGGACAGCGAGGCCTACAACTCGGTTTCGGGCCAGAATTCCAACAACTCGATCCGTGTGACGGATGACTTCCTCAAGGCCGTGCGCGAAGATGCCGACTGGGAGCTGATCAACCGCACCGACGGCGAGGTCGCCCGCACCGTCAAGGCCCGTGACCTGTGGGAAAAGGTCGGTCACGCCGCCTGGGCCTGTGCCGATCCGGGCATCCAGTATCACGACACGGTCAATGCCTGGCACACCTGCCCCGAGGACGGGGCGATCCGCGGCTCGAACCCCTGTTCGGAATACATGTTCCTGGACGACACGGCCTGCAACCTGGCCTCGATGAACCTGCTGACCTTCTACCAGGACGGGCAGTTCCAGGCCGAGGACTACATGCACGCCACGCGCCTCTGGACCCTGACGCTGGAAATCTCGGTGATGATGGCGCAGTTCCCGTCCAAGGAAATCGCGCAGCTGTCCTATGACTTCCGCACCCTTGGCCTGGGCTATGCCAACATCGGCGGCCTGCTGATGAACATGGGGCTGGGCTATGACAGCGACGAGGGCCGCGCGCTGGCCGGCGCCCTTACCGCGATCATGACCGGTGTGTCCTATGCCACCAGCGCCGAGATCGCCGGCGAACTGGGCGCCTTCACCCGGTTCGACAAGAACCGCGACCACATGTTGCGCGTGATCCGCAACCACCGCAACGCCGCCTATGGCGCGGCCGAAGGCTATGAAGGCCTGGAGGTCAAGCCGGTCGCGCTGGATCACGCAAACTGTCCCGACAGCCGCCTCGTCGACCTGGCCATGACGGCCTGGGACGAAGCGCTGACCCTGGGTGAGAAGAACGGCTATCGCAATGCGCAGGCCACGGTGATCGCGCCGACGGGCACGATCGGGCTGGTCATGGACTGCGACACCACCGGGATCGAACCCGACTTCGCGCTGGTCAAGTTCAAGAAGCTGGCCGGTGGCGGCTACTTCAAGATCATCAACCAGTCGGTTCCGGCGGCGCTGGAAAAGCTGGGCTACGGCGCCACCGAGATCGAGGAGATCGTCGCCTACGCCGTGGGCCACGGCACCCTTGGCAATGCGCCGGGCATCAACCACACCGCGCTGATCGGCCACGGTTTCGGCGAGGCCGAGATCGCCAAGATCGAGGCGGCCCTGCCGAGTGCCTTCGACATCCGCTTCGTCTTCAACCAGTGGACGCTGGGCGAGGAGTTCTGCAAGAAGACCCTGGGCATCCCGGCCGAGCGGCTCAATGATCCGACCTTCGACCTGCTGGGGCACCTGGGCTTCAACAAGGCCGATATCGAGGCCGCCAACGACCACGTCTGCGGGACCATGACGCTGGAAGGCGCGCCCTTCCTGCGCGAAGAGCACTACCACGTCTTCGACTGCGCCAACCCCTGCGGCAAGAAGGGCAGCCGGTTCCTTGGCGTCAACAGCCATATCGACATGATGGCAGCGGCCCAGAGCTTCATCTCGGGGGCGATTTCCAAGACGATCAACATGCCCAATGATGCCACCATCGAGGACTGCCAGGCGGCCTATGAGCGCAGCTGGTCCATGGGGGTGAAGGCCAACGCGCTCTACCGCGACGGCTCCAAGCTCAGCCAGCCGCTGGCCGCCGCCCTGGTCGAGGATGACGAAGAGGCGCAGGAAACCCTCGAAAGCGGCTCGGCCCGGGAAAAGGCCACGGTGCTGGCCGAAAAGGTGATCGAGAAGGTCGTCGTCAAGGAAATCGTCCGCAACCACCGCGAGAAGATGCCCGAACGACGCAAGGGTTACACCCAGAAGGCCATCGTCGGCGGGCACAAGGTCTACCTGCGCACGGGCGAATACGAGGACGGCAACCTGGGCGAGATCTTCATCGACATGCACAAGGAAGGTGCCGGGTTCCGCGCGATGATGAACAACTTCGCCATCGCCGTGTCCGTGGGCCTGCAATACGGCGTGCCGCTGGAGGAGTTCGTCGATGCCTTCACCTTCACCAAGTTCGAACCGGCGGGCATGGTGCAGGGCAACGACAGCATCAAGAACGCGACCTCGATCCTCGACTACATCTTCCGCGAGCTCGCGGTCAGCTATCTCGATCGCACCGACCTGGCCCATGTGAAGCCCGAAGGCGCGTCCTTCGACAGCCTCGGCCGGGGCGAGGAAGAGGGCGTCTCCAACATCAAGGAGATGTCGGAGAGCGCCAGTTCGCGCAGCCTGGAGGTGCTCAAGCAGATCAGTTCGACCGGCTACCTGCGCAAGCGCGTCCCGCAGGACCTGGTGGTCCTGCAGGGCGGGGCAGGCTCCGTGGCGCTGAACGGCGGCGATGGGATGCAATCCGCGCTGGACACCGTGATGCCCGTCGTCGCCAGTGGGGGCGGCATGGCCCAGGCCACGGGCGGCGGCTCGGCCTCGGTCTCGGGACTGACGGCCCGCGACAAGGCCAAGATGCAGGGCTACGAGGGCGAGGCTTGCGGTGATTGCGGCAACTACACGCTGGTGCGCAACGGCACCTGCATGAAATGCAACACCTGCGGCGGAACCAGCGGGTGTAGCTGATAAGACGGGCGGGACGGGTCCGAGCGGCCCGCCCCGCCCGGGGGCGCCGCAAGGCGCACCAAGGAGCACGGCGCGGGTGCGCTCGCGCTGCCGACGTCCAGGCCGCAGGCAGAAACCGGGCGGTACAAACAGTGAGCCTGGACGGCGAAACTCAGACGGGGGCTTCGGTCCCCGTTTTTCTGTCTCAATCGGGCTGCACCTGCGGACTCCGCAGATTGGCGCGGCCAATCCGCTCTGTCCTTGGACGGTGAATGCGGGGCATTCCCCGGGGACGGCGAAACTTGAGCGGGGGCTTCGGCCCCCGTTTCTTCGTCTCGGGCACCGCCCGAGCCGACCGAGAAGGGGCGCTGCCCCTCTTGGCCTGACGGCCAATTCACCCCGGGATATTTCCGGTCCAAAGAAGGCGCGTAACGCTTTCTTGAATGGAATCGGAACTCTTGTATGAGCGGTACAGGCGGGGACGCCGATGGCCGTGTCCGGAGAAAGCTCCGGGCCCCGGCAAGGCACCTGGTGACCTTTGCCGGGGCCTTTCCTTGGATCCCGAATATCCCGGGGGGAGTCCCGCCTGGCGGGACGGGCGCAGCGCCCCCTTCTTGGTCTAGAGGATGTCGAATCCGGGCGGCGCCAGATCGAACCCTTCGAACCGGAACCCCGGGCTGACGGTGCAACTGACCAGCGTCCAGGCGCCGGTGCTGCGCGCGGCCTGCCACCAGTGCGGCGGCACGATCAACTGGGGCGCCTCTTGTGCGGCCAGGTCGGGGCCGAGGCGATGGTCGGTCCTCGGGCCTGCATCGGTTTCCGCCATGGACAGCACCAGCGGCGCCCCGGCGTGGAAATGCCAGATCTCGGTGGCGTCCACCCTGTGCCAGTGGCTGGTCTCCCCGTCTTGCAGCAGGAAGTGGATGCAGGTTCCCGCCGGGCGGTCGGGCTGGTCCGCGACACGTTCGGCCGCCACCCAGGTTTCACGGTAATGCCCGCCTTCTGGGTGCGGGGCGAGGCCCAGGCGGGTGATGATCTCGTCAGCGGTCATTGCAGGGCTCCGGTCAGGACTGGCGGACACAACCTGGCATGATCCTGCCGATGGTGCAGCCCCCGGTCGGCAGGATTCTGCGGGGCCAAGGGCAAGCTGCCGCTACCTGTCGCCGCACCCCGGGTCGCGCTGAGATGGTCAATGCGAGGCGCCGTGATCCGGCGTGTCAAAAACCAAGGAGATTGCAATGAGATCGCTGATCCTCGCCCTGTTCGGGCTGTCCGTCCTGACCGCTTGCGAGAGCCTGACCGCCGAACAGCGCACCGTGGCCGGGCTTGCCGGGGGCGCCGCCGCCGGGTTGATCGCGGCGGACGTGCTGCAGGCCGACGACGACTGGCGCCTGATCGCGGCGCTTGGCGGGGCCGCCGCCGGGACCGTCGTGGCGCAGAACCAGAATGGCCAATCCTGCGCCTATGCCCGCGGCGACGGAACCTATTACACCGCGCCCTGCCCGTAAGGGCCCACCGCTTCCGGTGTCCCCTCCGGGACACCGGGCAGATCCTACTTCAGGATCGACCGGCCCGCATAGGTGGCGGCCTCGCCCAGGTATTCCTCGATACGGATCAGCTGGTTGTACTTGGCCAGCCGGTCCGAGCGGGCCAGAGAGCCGGTCTTGATCTGGCCGCAGTTGGTCGCCACGGCCAGGTCGGCGATGGTCGCATCCTCGGTCTCGCCCGAGCGGTGCGACATCACGTTGGTCATCCCCGCGCGGTGGGCCATCTCGACCGCCTGAAGCGTCTCGGTCAGGCTGCCGATCTGGTTGACCTTGACCAGCATGGAGTTGCCCGCGCCTTTCTCGATGCCGGTGGCCAGCCGGTCGGGATTGGTCACGAACAGGTCATCGCCCACAAGTTGCACCTTGTCGCCGATCGCCCGGGTCAGGGCGACCCAGCCCTCCCAGTCATCCTCGGACATGCCATCCTCGATCGAGATGATGGGATAGTCCCTGACCAGCGCCTCCAGGTAGGCGACGTTTTCCTCGGATGTCAGGGTTTGTCCTTCCCCCGCAAAGACATACTTGCCGTCCTTGAAGTATTCCGTGGCGGCGCAATCCAGCGCCAGTACGATATCCTCGCCCGGTGTGTAGCCGGCCTTCGCGATGGATTTCAGGATGAAATCGAGCGCCTCTCGGGTGCTGCCGAGCTCCGGGGCAAAGCCCCCCTCGTCGCCAAGCCCGGTGGACATGCCCGCGGCCACCAGTTCCTTCTTGAGGGTGTGGAACACCTCCGAGCCCATGCGCACGGCGTCGCGGATATTGTCCGCGCTGACCGGCATGATCATGAATTCCTGGATGTCGATCGGGTTGTCGGCGTGTTCGCCGCCGTTGATGATGTTCATCATCGGCACCGGCAGGACGCGGGCCGAGGTGCCGCCGACATAGCGGAACAGCGGCTGCATGGAAAAGTCGGCAGCGGCCTTGGCCACCGCGAGGGACACGCCGAGGATGGCATTGGCCCCGAGCCGGCCCTTGTTGTCGGTGCCGTCCAGTTCGATCATGGCACTGTCGATGGCCACCTGCTCGGTGGCGTCGAAACCAAGAAGGGTCTCGGCGATCTCGCCGTTGACGGCCTCGACCGCTTCCAGCACGCCCTTGCCCATGTAGCGGGCCTTGTCGTTGTCGCGGCGCTCGACGGCCTCGTAGGCCCCGGTGGAGGCGCCCGAGGGCACGGCGGCGCGGCCCATGGTGCCGTCCTCGAGGGTCACGTCGACCTCGACGGTGGGATTGCCCCGGCTGTCGAGGATTTCGCGGGCGTGGATGTCGATGATGGTGCTCATGGGGTATCCTTTGGCGTTGTTAGCGCAAACAGGGCGTCTCTCGCCGCTGCTATAACGGCTTGGCGGCCCCGAGGGAAGCCCGGCGCAACCGGCGTTCCCGGATCAGGGTATAAAGCCCCGCGGCAATAACCACGGCCACCCCGATCAGGGTCAGGGCGTCGGGCTGTTCTCTGAACACCAGCCAACCGATGGCCAGGGCAAAGACCATGCGCGCATAGCGGAAGGAAGAGATCACGGCGGCATCCCCCGCACGGGTCGCCGCGATGATCGCCAGGTAGGCCACCATGCCGATGACGACACAGACGCTCAGCAGCGCCGCCTCGCGCAGCGTCGGCAGCAACACGCTCTGCCCCTGCACCGTGACCAGCAACAGTCCGGTGGGCACGAGGCCGAGGAAGGCCATGATCGACAGGTGCGGACCGGTTATGGTCGAGTTCATCGCCCTGGTCAGCAGGTCGCGCCCCGCAAGCCCCAGCATCCCGGCCACGGCCAGAAGGACCAGCGGGTCGAAATCCGCGCTGCCGGGCCGCAGGATCAACAGGATCCCGGCGAATCCGACCCCGATGGCCGTCCAGCGGCGCCAGCCCACTGGCTGGCCCAGGAAAAGCGCCGCGCCCAGGGCCACCATCAGCGGCGTCGCCTGGATCACCGCCGAGGCCAGGGTCAGCGGGATCAGCGTCAGGGAGGTGACGAAGAAGGCGGTGCCAAGTGCCTCGCAGCCCGTGCGCATCAGCACCCGGGGTTCCAGTTGCGCGCGCACAAAGAGCCTCTGGCCACGCAGGGCCAGCCAGGCGAGAAACAGCACCGCGCCCGCCAGCCCCAGCAGGGCGATGATCTGCCCGGCCGGCAGGCGCGCGGCCACGGTCTTGATAAGGGCGTCCTCGATGGCGAAGCCCAGCATCGACAGTGTCATGAAGGCGGCGCCGCGCAGGTTCTCCATCAGCCGGTCGCGCCCGTTGCGGGGCGCTTGCGGGTCTCGCGCCACAAGGAATAAAGCCCCGTGCCCACGATCAGCGCCGCGCCGGTCAGGGTGTAGGCATCGAGCGTCTCGCCGAAGATCACGACGCCAAGGCCCAGCCCGAAGAGGATGCGACTGTAGCGGAAGGGCGCGACGAAGCCGATCTCGCCTACCCGCATCGCGGCCACCATGGCATAGATCGCCGGCATGAACAGGCCCGCGGCCCCGAAAAGATAGAGCCATGCCATGCCTTCGGGTCGTATGGGCGGTGTGTTCTGGACGATTCCGATGACGAAACCGGCGGCGATCAGCGCCAGGAAGGACCCGCAGGAGAGTTGCAGGGTATGAATGCCTTTGGCAACGCGCCGGGTGGCCAGGTCGCGGATCGACTGCGACAGCACGCCGAGAAAGACCAGCAGCGCGAAGGCGTTGAAATCCCCGCCGGTGGGGCGCAGGACGATCAGCACGCCCACCATGCCGAGGAGGATGGCCAGCCAGCGACGCCAGCCCACGGGTTCGCCCAGAAACAGTGCCGCCCCCAGGACCACCAGTAGCGGGTTGGCCTGCACGATGGTGGTAAAGAGCGACAGGTCCACCTCGGAAAGAGAAAAGACGAAACACGTGGACGCGCCGGCCTCTCCGGCCGCGCGCAGCAGGGAGGGGCCGCGGAATATCTCGGGCGGCATCGGCTTGAGGCCGCGGGCGCGCGCGGCGAGGGCAAACGCCAGCAGCCCCACGGCCCCCATCACCACGACCACCTGCGCGCGCGGCACGCTGACAGTGGCCAGCTTGATGCAGGTATCGACCAGGGCGAAACAGGCCATGGCCATGATCATCCAGAAAGCGCCGATCAGATTGTTCACTTGGCCCCGCCACGCTTGATCGGCACGCCGTAGAGTTCCAGCCTGTGTCCCTTGAGCCGGTACCCCAGCCGCCGGGCGATCCGCTCCTGCAACGCCTCGATCTCGTCGTCCACGAACTCGATAACCGCGCCGGTCTCCAGGTCGATCAGGTGGTCGTGGTGGCCCTGGTCAGCGGTCTCGTAGCGGGCGCGGCCGTCGCCGAAATCCAGTCTGTCCAGGATGCCTTCCTCCTCGAAGAGCTTGACCGTGCGATAGACCGTCGCCAGCGAGATTCGCGGGTCGGCCCGCATTGCGCGAGCGTGCAGTTCCTCGACATTTGGATGATCCTCGGCCGCGTCCAGCACGCCCGCGATGGTGCGGCGCTGGTCGGTCAGGCGCAGGCCCCGGGCCGCGCATCTTTCGAGGATGGTCTTGGACATGGACCCGATCCTTAGAAGATCGCGCCGCGCATCGCCAGCCCCGATTCCGCCCCCGTGGTTCGCGGTCTCGGGCCGGTGTTATGCCTGTGTCGCCCCCGCCAGGCTGTCGGACCGTGTGCCTCGCGACGCGCCTCGGGGCAGGGGGCGGTCCGTGCTGGACGGGGCCGTCTTCTAGCCCAGTTCGACCATGGCGTGGCGTTTCTTGCCCGCCGAAAGCTTGATTGGACTGGCAAGGTCGGTGGTGGTAATCATCCTGCCGGCATCCGTCAGCGGCGCATCGTCAAGCCGCGCGCCGTTGTCGGCGATCAGGCGCTTGGCCTCCTTGCCACTGCCCGCCAGCCCGGAGCGCACGATAAGCTGGGCCACGGAAATCCCTTCTCCGATGTCCTGCGCGGTCAGCGTCAGGGTCGGCAACTCGCTGCCGGCACCACCCTTTTCGAAGACCTCGCGCGCGGTGGCCTCGGCCGCCTCGGCCGCCTCGGGCCCGTGCAACAGGCCCGTCACTTCGTTGGCCAGGATGATCTTGGCCGCGTTGATCTCGGAGCCGCCCAGCGCGCCCAGCCGGTCGCATTCCTCCACGGGCAACTCGGTATAGAGTTTCAGGAACCTGCCCGTGTCCGCGTCGGTGGTGTTGCGCCAGAACTGCCAGAACTCATAAGGGCTCAGCATCTCGGAATTCAGCCAGATCGCGCCGCCGGCGGATTTGCCCATCTTGCGCCCGTCCGATGTCGTCAGAAGCGGCGTTGTCAGCCCGTAAATCTCGCGGTCCAGCACCCGGCGGGTCAGGTCGATGCCATTGACGATGTTGCCCCATTGATCCGAGCCACCCATCTGCAACAGGCAACCATATCGGCGGTTCAGCTCCAGAAAATCATAGGCTTGCAGGATCATGTAGTTGAATTCGAGGAACGACAGGCTTTGTTCCCGGTCCAGCCGCGATTTCACCGACTCGAAGGACAGCATCCGGTTGACCGAGAAATGCCGCCCGATGTCGCGCAGGAAGTCGAGGTAGTTCAGACCGTCCAGCCACTCGGCGTTGTTCAGCATCAATGCCGTGGTCCCCCGCGCGGCATCCGCGCCGTAGTCCAGGTACTGCGCGAAGACTGCCTGCATCCCGGCGATGTTGGCGTCGATCCGGTCGGGGGTCAGCAGCGGACGCTCGTCGGCGCGGAACGACGGATCGCCCACCTTGGTGGTGCCGCCGCCCATCAGGGTGACGGGCCTGTGCCCGGTTTTCTGGAACCAGCGCAGCAGCATGATGTTCAGCAAGTGCCCCACGTGCAGCGACTGCGCCGTCGCGTCATAGCCGATGTAGGCGGTCACCATCCCCTTGCTCAGCGCCTCGTCCAGGCCCTGGTAATCCGTGCAGTCGGCCAGGAACCCACGCTCCATGATCGTGGCCATGAAATCGGACTTGGGATGATAGGTCATGTCTTGTCCCCGCAGTGGCTTCGGCGCACTCTATAGATGGCTGTCGGACAGAGGAAAAGCGGATGTTGAAGGCGGACGTGCTTCGAGTCGCGGGGGCCATGTCCGGGACCTCGCTCGACGGGGTGGACGTGGCCGTGATCGAGACTGACGGCGAGCGGTTGATCGGGCTCGGTGAAAGCCGGTTCCGGCCCTATGGCCCGGCCCAGCAAGCGGTACTGCGCGCCGCCCTGGGCAAGTGGCCCGGCGCGGATGTCGCCCAGGCCTGCGAGATCGTCGAGACGGTCCATGCCCAGGCGCTGTCCGGGCTTGAGGGGGTCGCCCTGGTGGGGTTTCACGGCCAGACCCTTGCCCATGATCCCCGGGGGCGCGGCACGCACCAGGTCGGCGACGGCGCGGTGCTGGCCGAGGTCCTTGGCCTGCCGGTGGTCTGGGATTTCCGGTCGGCGGACGTGCGCATGGGGGGCGAGGGGGCGCCGCTGGCCCCGTTTTACCATTTCGCGCTGGCCCGCTGGCTGGGGGCCGAGGCGCCGCTGGCCATCCTGAACCTGGGCGGGGTCGGCAACCTGACATGGATCGACCCGCGCCAGCCCGGTCCCGACGCGCCGGGCGCCCTTCTGGCCTTCGACACCGGCCCGGCCAATGCCCCGATCAACGACCTGGTGCAGGCGCGGCGCGGTCTGGTCCACGACGCGGGCGGCGCGCTGGCGGCGCGCGGTACGGTTGATGACGCCACCGTCACCGCCTTCCTGTCGTCCCCCCATTTCTTCAAAATACCGCCGAAGTCCCTGGACCGGAATGACTTTCCCCACTTGTCTGAAGCCGTCGCCGGGCTGGACGATGCCGATGCCGCGGCCACGCTGACCGCCTGCGCCGCCGCGGCGGTGATCCGGGGGCTGGCCCAGTGTCCCGCACCGCCCGCCCGGGTGCTGGTCGCGGGCGGGGGGCGGCACAACGGGACGCTGATGGCGATGGTTGCCGCTGGTTGCGATTGTTCCGTCGCCCCGATCGAGGACGCGGGCCTGGACGGTGACATGATCGAGGCGCAGGCCTTCGCCTATCTTGCGGTGCGCGTGGCACGCGGCCTGTCCACCAGTTGCCCCGGCACGACGGGGGTGGCCGCGCCGGTGGGCGGCGGCACCCTGAGCCATCCGCGCGGCGGATCGTGACAGCGCCGCCACGCGGGGGCTTGCCAGACCGGGGCCGTCGCGGTTATCTCGGCGTCATGAAGAGCATTTGCATCATCTGCTGCAACATTCCCTGCTGACACCAGTCGCGCGGGCCGCTCTTTCACGTTTCCCTTGATCCAGAAAGTCGCTAAGCCCGCGGGCGAAAACCGCTGCGAGGCCGTGCCGTGACGATCGAACTCTACAACACCCGGACGAAGACCAAGGAGGTTTTCGAGCCGCTCGATCCGCAGAACGTGCGCATGTATGTCTGCGGTCCGACGGTCTATGACCGCGCGCACCTGGGCAATGCGCGGCCCGCGATCGTCTTTGACGTGCTTTTCCGGCTGTTGCGCCACGAATACGGGGCCGATCACGTGACCTACGTGCGCAATTTCACGGACGTTGATGACAAGATCAACGCGCGGGCGGCCGAGACCGGGCGCGAGATTTCCGATATCACCGCCGAGACGAGCCAGTGGTATCTCGACGACATGGCCGAGATCGGCGTGCTGGAGCCCAGCCGGATGCCCCGCGCCACGGCCTATATCGCGCAGATGGTGGCGATGATCGAGGACCTGGTCGCCAAGGGCCACGCTTATGCGGCCGAGGGGCATGTCCTGTTCGCCGTGGACAGCTGGAAGGCCGATTACGGCCGGCTGTCCGGGCGCACGGTCGACGACATGATCGCCGGCGCCCGGGTCGAGGTGGCGCCCTACAAGCGCAACCCGATGGATTTCGTGCTGTGGAAGCCCTCGCAGGCGGGCGAGCCGGGCTGGGACAGCCCCTGGGGCGTGGGGCGGCCCGGGTGGCACATCGAGTGTTCCGCCATGGCCAAGGCCCTGCTGGGCGAGGTCTTCGACATCCACGGCGGGGGCAACGACCTGATGTTCCCCCACCACGAGAACGAGATCGCCCAAAGCTGCTGCGCGAACGACACCGAGGAAATGGCCCGCGTCTGGATGCACAACGAGATGCTGCAGGTCGAGGGC